>CAZUTD010000081.1:1207-6894 GCA_964623185.1 uncultured Clostridiaceae bacterium | reverse complement strand
TCATCAAAATAATCTTGAATAGCTGCAGCTGCAACCATCTCCTTGCAGCAATGAGGGCATTTTACAATATAACTTGTTAGGCTATTGCAAACTGGGCAAATAAAATCCATACAAAATCTCCTCATTTCTTATATATCCCTTATTATTTGTAATTGAATTCAAATCAATCCACATGTGTAGTGTTCCCCACAATATGAGTCCACTGAAAAAGTCCAAATTCTGTCATCCAGAGCGAAACGAAGGATCTTGAAGGCATTGGAAATACAAGATTCTTCACTAGCGTTCAGAATGACAAATTAGAAAAACAGGAGTTTTTCAGTTGCCCCCACAATATAGGTTCCCTACATGTAGTTGTAATAATTTCTATTTCCCAGGAATATTTATTGTATATCTAAGTATCTTTTTTGGAGTGATTTGTTTGAAAAAAACTTCCTTCATTTTTGGAACGATTATGTTAACCTTGGTAAATATTTTTATTCGATCTCTTGGTTTTATATATAAAATCCTGCTCTCCCGCCTTATTGGGGCTACTGCCATTGGCATATATCAAATGGTATACCCCATTTTAAGCTTACTGATAGCAATACCCACCTCTGGGATTCCCCTTGCCCTTTCTAAACAAATAGCCCAGGAAAAATCCCTTAACAACCAAGATGCAATCTATAAAACCTTGTTTATTGCACTATCCCTGACTACTATTATTTCTCTATCTCTTTCAGTTTTAGTATCCTATAAAATTGATTTCATTGTAAATTGTATCTTGAAAAATTCTGATCTTTATTATCCAGTTCTATGGACAATTCCCAGTATAAGTATCATAAGTTTTTCTAGCATCCTAAGAAGTTTTTTTTACGGATTAAATGAAATGGTAGCGCCAGCATATGCACAAATTATTGAACAGCTTTTTAGAATTGTATTTGTTCTTTCGTTTCTGTATTATAAAACCCCTACTAATCCTATTGCAGCAGCTACAATTGCAATTATTGGAATTCTTTTGGGTGAGGTTTGCGGGTTGATTTACTTGATTTTAAAGCTAAGTTTTAAAAAAAACATATTAAAGTCTTCATTTTTCCCAAGCTATCATAAACATACAACAAAAACTCTCCAGCCCTTATTATTTGTAGCTATACCTATTACCCTAAGTCGCTTAATATCAGTAATTATGCAAACAGCAAATTCTATTCTTATCCCCCGCAAGCTCCAATTAATTGGGTACTCGGCCATAAATGCTATTGGAACTTTTGGGAAAATATCGGGTATGGCTATGCCCCTACTATATCTTCCTTTTACCGTAACAAACGCTCTAGTGCTCAACCTAGTTCCAAGTATTTCAAAAGAATTAGCAATAAATAATTTAAGAGATGTCCAGCAAAAATCCAGTCTGGCTTTGAGAATAACCCTACTGGTTGCCATTCCAACTACCTTTGTATATGTGATTTTTGGGCCACATATTTGCCATTTGGTTTATGGACATAAGGATATTGGTAATTATCTTTCCATTATTAGTTTAGCAACGATTTTTCTCTGTATGCAACACACCTTATCCGGTATCCTTCACGGGATGGGTAGGCAGATTATGACAACTATCCACCATCTGTTGGGAATGGGAATCCAACTATATTGCACTTATTTTTTAATTGCCAATCCCCGATACGGTCTAAAAGGATATTTCATCGGTTTTTTCCTATCCACTTTTTTAACCTTTAGCCTTAATTTCTTATTTTTAGTTCGCCATATAAAGCTAGATATGCCAATAGCCTCAACATTTATAAAACCAATTATTGCGTCTCTTTCCGCTGTAGTAGCCATAATTTATTCCTATAAGGGATTTTTTATTATCTCAGCCAATAATTTACTAAGCAGCATTGTATCGTTCACATTGGGAGCTTTTTCATACCTGCTAGTACTTATAGTAACCAATGCATTTGACTTCAAATATTTAATAAATACAATAAGGAACTAAACTTTTAACATGCCCCTTATTGTTTTAATATGGGCCGTATTTATTATATCTTTTGCCTCCAAGCCACCTTTTTGCGCTACACCTACCCCATAATAAATATCATCTATTCCTGAAATCCTATGCGCATCTGGTTCAATTGTCAATTTAACACCCTTTTCCTTAGCATACCGGCACATTCTCCAGTCCAAATCTAATCTATGGGGATTGCTGTTGATTTCAATGATGACATCATTTTCAGCGCACTTTTCAATAATTCTATCTATATCAAGATTGTAACCCTCCCTGGATAGCAACAATCTTCCCGTGGGGTGGCCTAAAATAGTAAGATATTTATTTTCTATAGCTTTAATCAATCTTTCAGTCATGTCGTCCCTGCTCATTTTAAAATGGGAATGGATAGACCCTATAATGTAATCAAAGCTGGAAAGCACCTCATCATCATAATCCAAAGAACCGTCTGCTAGGATATCAGATTCTATTCCTTTAAAAATGCTTATTTGTGGATACATCCCCCTTAAATTTTCAATCTCCTTATGCTGTTTTTCAATATCAGCTTCCTTCAATCCATTAGCATAAAAAGCATTTTTGCTATGGTCAGAAATCCCTATATATTGAAATCCCCTATCTATAGCAGCATTAACCAGTTCCTCAATACTATTTACTCCATCACTATAATTGCTATGAACATGGAAGATGCCTGTAATTTGATTAATTTCTACTAGGTCAGGTATGAGTCCCTTTTCAGCTGCCTCAATTTCACCTAGATTTTCGCGTAACTGAGGTGGGATATATTGAAGGTTTAGAACATCGAAAAATTCCTTTTCATCTTTTACATCTATTCTTTTATCATTTTTAAAAATACCATATTCATTAATCTTTAATCCCATACTCTTGCCCCTGTGTCTCATTTCAGTATTATGATCTTTGCTTCCGGTAAAATGATGGAGAGCAAAAGGATATTCCGCATCATCCACTAATCTTAAATCAACATTAATTCCCAAAGTAGATATAATACTAGATTTTGTTTTTCCTTTAGCAGTTACCTTTTCTACATCTTGCAGGCTTGTAAAGTATTCCATTATAGTCTCTCTTTTATCCTCTTCACAGCTACATAATATGTCTATATCTTTAATAATTTCTTTTTGCCTTCTGATGCTTCCAGCTAGGCTTCCCCTTATGACATCCTTATGACTTAATAATTCCTCCAAAAATTTTTCCCCAAAAACTTTTCCTGTTGAAATTAAGTATTGACCACTATATTTTTTTAAATATTCGATACCTTCTAAAACATTGGTCTGTGTTTTTTCCCCAAAACCCTTTAGGCTAATCAATCTATTCTCTAAACATGCATACTCTAATTCACCCAAGCTAGTAATACCCAATTCTTTATATAAGGCTGCCACCTTTTTGGGACCCAGGCCCGGTACTTTTAAAATTTCAAATAGACCCTCGGGAATTCGCCCTCTTAACTCTTCATAAAAATCCAATTTACCAGTTGTAACAAGCTCTGTTATCTTTTCTTGCAATGCTTTTCCTATTCCCTTAACTTCTTGTAGTCTATTCTCATCCACTAAAGTTCGAATATCCTCCCTAATCAATTCGATAGCTCTAGCGCCATTATAATATGCCCTTATTTTAAAAGGATTGTCCCCCTGCAATTCCAGTATTGTAGCAATTTCTTCTAATATCTTACTAATTTCCCGTTTATCCATATAATCACTCCTAATGAGGTCCTACCTATAATTATATCCCTTATATATCATAAAAAACCTTTAAATTTTCTCCCCGGTTATTTTGCATTAAGAAAATTTTGGATTTAGATGTTAAATAAAATCCTCCTAAATAAATTTAGGAGGATTTTGTATCCAAGATGCCGCTTACCGCAAAATTCACACCCGCCACTCACTAAAGGTGGGTGAAACATTCTATTTTTCTGAAGTCCATTTATATAACGGCATTTCATAGAAATAGAAATATATTCTCCCGGATGTTTTTTGTCGGTTGAATTTTGCTAGTCTTCACGAACATCCTCGATTGGCTTTAAGCTTATTATACTATAAATTTCACCCAATTAAAAATGCACTTTCTGTCATAATCGATAACCTTCAATGATTATCTCCTTCTTCTTATATATTCATTGGTATTCCTCACAGTATTTGCTGTGTACATACCTTTTCAATTCTTTTTTATTTTATCCATTAAGCAGGTAGTATATTCTATCCAAAAAAATCAACCAATCTTTACCTCTGACATCTTATATGCATTATAAATGCTATTAATATCCTCTTCACTTAATGTTTCCTTTTCCATCAATGCCTTTGCTGTCATGTGTAGCAAGTCTATGTTTTCTCTCACCAAACTTTTAGTCTCAATATATAAGTTTTTCATCTGCATATTGCAAATTTCATTTAACTTTTCATCAGCTCCGCCAGATTGCCCGAGTAATACATCATAATTAATCATCCCAACTTCCTCCACCATACCAAATTCTTTTATCATAGCTAACATAATTTGTGTTGCTTTTTTAATGTCATTACTTGCACCAGTTGTTATATTTTCTCTGCCGAAAATTAATTCCTCAGCTATTCTTCCAGCTAATGCCACCTTAATATTATTTACCATATCCTTTTTCCTATGATACATACTATCCGGAGGGATGTTCATACTAAAGCCGCCTGCACCCTTGGTACTTGGTATGATTGTTACTTTCGTTATCCTATTTTGGGGGCATAATAATTTTGTTGCTATGGCATGCCCTGCCTCATGATAAGCAGTAGTTTTTCTATCAATTTGTCTAATATTACTCCTATCCCTTTTTTCCTCCCCAGCAATAACAGTGTAAAAAGCCTTATCTACATGATATTCTGAAATGAAACTTGCATTTTCCCTGGCCGCATAGATGGCAGCCTCATTCATTAGATTCTCAAGTTTTGCACCACTAAAATATACAGTTTGATGGGCTATTTTTTCTATACTAAGACTTGTCGCTATGGGCCTATTTCTTGTATAAAGTTTTAAAATATCCTCCCTGGCTTTAAGATCAGGTAGACCTATTTCTATTTGCCTGTCAAAACGCCCAGGCCTTAATAAAGCCTCATCTAATATATCTAACCTATTTGTAGCTGCAAGTACTACAATGCCCTTATTCCCTTTAAAACCTGACATTTCTGTTAACAAAGCGTTTAAGGTCCGATCAGATTCATCACTGCCCCCCAAACCTCCCCTATCCCGCTTTTTACCTATGGCATCTATTTCATCGATAAAAATTACACATTTACCCTTTTCACCAGCTCTTTTAAATAAATTTCTAATTCTGCCAGCACCTAAACCCGCATACACTTGGACAAAATCCGAACCAGAAACTGCTAAAAATTCGACCCCAGCTTCACTTGCTAAAGCCTTTGCCATTAAGGTTTTTCCCGTACCAGGAGGCCCATATAAAATAACACCCCTTGGCATTCTAGCCCCATACCGTTGATATTTGTCGGGATTTTTTAAAAAATCTGCTAACTCTATGACACTTTCCTTAGCCTCTTCATTACCGGCAATATCAGCAAAGGTAATATTGGACTCCCTTTCGGTGGAAAATTCTATAGCCGACATCTTATCATATTCTTTGGAAGCATTCCTTGTAGCCTCCCTCGAAAGGAAATAAGCTGATCCAACAAATATAATGACAAATATAACAACCAAGACTATCTTCCAAACGGATTGTTGTTCCGCG
>CAZUTD010000081.1:0-1197 GCA_964623185.1 uncultured Clostridiaceae bacterium | reverse complement strand
TTCAACTTCAACATTTTCAATCAATAATGATTCCTTTAAATTATCTGTTCTAGGGTGGTCTGTTATAAATTTATCTCCATTTTTAAATTCACCCTTCAATTTTGCATTGTTGGACAAAAACACCTTATGCACTTGTTTTTTGTCAACCTTTTCTAAAAACTGCCCATATGATAATACTATGGGTTTTCCCGAATGGTTATATTTTCTATATACTTCAAAAAAAATAGATAATATAAGCAAAATAACCAGACTAATAATAAAGATTTTTTTCTTATTTTTAAGTCTATCCATGATGATTTCTCCCCAAAATATAATTAGTTTTCATACCCTTATAGGTTTACATAATATTATAGCATAGAAAATCATTCTTTAAAAGCATCTTCGAAAAATATAAAACCCACAGATATCATTTCATAACTTCCCCCCCCGATTATTAATGATATCCATGGGTTTTCGATTTTCTACTACTTTATTGGTTTATTATCATTAAGATTTTGTAAAAAATCCGTCTTCAACCTAATGTGCTGCTGATATTCTTGCTCGTTTATCATACCTTTGTCTTTACATAGTCCTAGTAATTTAATCATTTTCATTGATAGATCCTTTAGATCAGATTCTAGTGCTTTTATACCATTTGTAGCTATTAGATCATACTTTTTTATTTTACCCATCAACCCTCCCCCTAATTTCTAGTAAAATTACATGTTTTGAATAAAAGTACAATTTAAACCCTTGTATAAAGCCCATTGTAAAAACAACATTTAATAAGGCTTCCTCCCAATTATACAACATTTTAATAAAAGATTGTTAGCCTTACACTGGAGGGTTAGGCCAACCCCGCCCCTGCATATGAGAGAAAAAATATCTTGTTACGATTAAAACATATGAAAAACCTATATCAAAGATTACAATTTTGTTACACCAGATACATATTCTATAAAATTTATAATACTCCTTCAAATTACTTTAAAAAAATTTAGCAAAATTCTCTATTGTTTTGACATATTACAATAAAATTAGGAATAAGTCGATGATATACGATATTTTTTTATGATATCTAGTTATTCTTATTAAACTTTTCCTAAATCTATTTACAAAGTCATTCCCTTATAGTATACTTGTCTTTGCACGGGGGTATGGCGCAGCTGGGAGCGCGTCTGACTGGCAGTCAGAAGGTCAGGGGTTCGAATCCCCTTA
>CAZUTD010000080.1:3939-6935 GCA_964623185.1 uncultured Clostridiaceae bacterium | reverse complement strand
TATATTAGCCGTTGGCATTTCTGTTTCACAAGTTCCGCCGATTTTACATCGTGCATATATACACCAAATTCATCCCCTCCCAAGCGCCCTATAATATCGGTTTGACGAAAGGTTGTCTCCAATCCCTTAGCAATGCATATCAATACATTATTACCTTCTAAATGTCCATATTCATCATTAATATCTTTGAATTTGTCACAATCAATTATTATTAAAGCATCGACTTTATCTTCGGCCTTTTGTTTCATGCTATTAATAATCGCTTCTTTTATAGCACTTAAATTATAAAGGCCTGTTAACCCATCCGATTGTGCCCTAGCAAGAAGCTGCTCTTTTAATTTTTCTTCTTCACTAATATCTATAAATTTACCAATAACAGAATGGACTTTTTTTCGTTTATCGGTTAAGTGTGAGAATATTATTTTATAAATAGCAATACTACCGTTAGATAATTGTAATTTTGTTATATAGACATTATTTGAACAATCATTATTCTTAAAATCAAATATAGCCTTATTTAGTAAGTCAATTATTTTTTTTCTATTATCAAAATGATCTATCTTTTTATTAAATTTTTCTGATACATGGAGGGTCCCTGTTTTAATCCAATATTCAAATATAAATTCATTGGAAATTTGTGCAACAATTTTGTACCTTTGATTTTCCATTTCAATCTGATTTTGTGATCGAACACTAATAAATATGCTATAAGCCAGTATGGCTATAACTATTGCTAAAAGTCCAAAAATCTCTCTCCAATAAAGATTAATTATGGCTAAAACAGTAACCTTTCGCTCGACCTGTGAAGCGACATCTAAAACAAGGGCATCTATTCTATTTTTGCCTACTAGTTCAATCGATTTGTTTATAATAGAAAGTAAAACTTCATTTCCTTCCAAAACTCCTACACAATATGTCCTTTCTTCCTTACCCGTTGGTATGGTGATGATATTTTCATAGCTATTTTGCAGGGTATAAAAAGCTAAAGAATATGCATTGCCATGTCCATAATCAGCCTTTCCTGAATCCACTGCCTCAATGGTATCTGCCCTATCATTATAATATACAACCCTATCTTCTTTAATCCCATCCGGTAGAGTCCCCCCGGCTACAAATGCATATGTTTTATTGTCTAATTGTTTTGGATCCAAAGATTTATTATAAAACAATACTGCTTCTGACTCCAAATAAGGTTGGGATAGCAACATATTAATTGGTGCATATTTTTTTTCAGCGTTTACAAAGATATCAAAATCGCTAGCGAGTGCATCGCTAACGGAGTCATAAAGTCTATATTCAAAATCTAGGCCGGTAGCTTCAGATATCTCATCAAGTAAATTAATGCCTATTCCCCTTATGTTATTCTTCATGTCCATATAACTGAGCGGGGCTATACCATTTAAGCTAACTACCTTCAAAGTTTTTGATTTGCTAATAAACTCTCTCTCTACTTCTGTAAAAATACTCACTTCCGCTTGTGTAAGAAAAGTAAAGTTTGCAAAAATAATATTTGCTACAAGCAAAATTAATATTATTTTATTAAATATATTCATAAATTTATTCATAGGAAACTTCATGATACTTTTTCCGCCCCCCCTTAGTTCATTTCATTCAAAAATATGCAATATAGAAATATTGTGTAACATATAATATTCATAAGGGGCTATATAATTCCAATCATCCAGTCTAGATGCCGGCTTGAGCACTTGCCTAGTTTTTTACCTGGACACTAAATTACCCATATTAAAGGAGTTAGAAAAACTATAAAAAGTTCTGTTTCAACACCCATACCGCCGGGATAAAAGGATTTATTATAGTTCAATCGTTCTCAGCCTAAAAATATCAGTAAGCCCAATGAATATAATACTACTTACATTAATCATAACATATTATTCATTGAATTGGTTCAAAGTAAAAACCAGGGTGCAGTCACTTATATTTTAAATGGGCTACACCCTGGTTTTGATAATTTTCTTATATTATATCTTCATTATAATAGGTCATTTTTCAATTAGAGCAAGTCTTGACCCTATTATAAATTTGATTCCTCTATTGTAGCTTTTGCATTACCAATTACCGTGGTTGAACAATCTGTGCTTGGGCTGCTGCTAGTCTTGCTACTGGCACACGATATGGCGAACAAGAAACATAGTCTAGCCCCAAAATATGACAAAACTCTATGGAATTTGGTTCTCCCCCATGTTCCCCGCAAATACCTAATTTTATGTCTGGTCTTCCCTTTTTACCTAGTTCAACTGCCATTTCCATCAATTTGCCCACGCCTTTCCTGTCAATTCTTTGGAAAGGATCAACTTCCAGGATCTTCTTATCCTTATATTCATTTATAAATTTACCCGCATCATCTCTTGAATATCCAAAAGCCATCTGGGTTAAATCATTGGTACCAAATGAGAAGAATTCTGCCTCTGCAGCAATTTCATCTGCAGTTATTGCCGCCCTTGGTATCTCTATCATTGTCCCTATTAAATATTCAAGTTTAGCAGCCTGTTCCTCCAGTACTGTCCCTATTGTTTCTTGCACTAAGTCCCTTACATATTGGTATTCTTTTATTTCTCCCACTAATGGTATCATAATTTCGGGTATGATATTAATACCCTCTTTTTCTTTAACGATAATGGCAGCCTCAATAATTGCCCTTGCCTGCATTTCATAAATTTCAGGATAAGTCACGGCTAACCTACAACCCCTATGGCCCAACATAGGATTTACTTCCCTTAAATCATTGGCAAGACTTCTTATTTTGCTATAATCAACATTCATATTTTTTGCTAGTTCCTTTAAACCATCATCATCGTGGGGTAAGAATTCATGTAAAGGTGGATCTAATAATCTTATGGTTACAGGTCTCTCTCCCATGGCCCTGAATATTTCAACAAAATCATCTCTTTGCATTGGTAATAATTCTTGTAATGCTTGTCTTCTTTCTTCCTCTGTCCTGGAGAAAATCATTTTCCGCACCACAAAAATCCTTGGTC
>CAZUTD010000080.1:0-3929 GCA_964623185.1 uncultured Clostridiaceae bacterium | reverse complement strand
TATTACCATATCCAAATTGTGATTCGTATTTTTTTGGTCCTTCAAAAAACATATGTTCCGTTCTACATAAGCCAATGCCCTCAGCCCCAAATTCTATAGCCTGTTTAGTATCCTTGGAATTATCTGCATTGGTCCTTATTTGTAACTTTCTTATTGTATCCGCCCAATCCATTAATTCCAAAAAGCTACCTGATAGCTGGGATTCCTCTGTAGCTACTTGGCCTTCATATATAACGCCTGTGCTTCCATTTAGTGAAATATATTCCCCTTCCTTATAAACCTTCTCATTTGCAGTAAAAATCTTACCAGCTTCATCAATTTTTATTTCACCTACACCCGCTATGCAACATTTGCCCATCCCTCTTGCCACTACTGCAGCATGGGAAGTCATACCTCCCCTTGTTGTCAAAATACCCTCCGCGGCCACCATGCCCTCTATATCTTCCGGCGAAGTTTCCATACGAACAAGTATAGCCCTCTCTCCCCGTTCTTTTGCCTTTATTACATCTTCTGGAGTAAAATATATTTTCCCTGATGCTGCACCCGAAGAAGCAGGCAGACCTCTGGTTATTTCTGGAGCATTGGCTAGATCTTTTTCATTAAAATTAGGATGTAATAATTGTTCCACTTGTAATGGGTCAATACTCATAATAGCTTGTTCCTTAGTTATTTTGCCTTCTCTGAACATATCTACTGCTATATTTACTGCGGCTAACGCAGTTCTTTTCCCGCTTCGTGTTTGTAATATATAAAGTTTTTCATTCTCTATAGTAAACTCAATATCCTGCATATCTAAGTAATGGTTTTCCAATTGTTTTGCAAGGTCGTTAAACTCATCGTAGATTTTAGGCATTTTTATTTTTAATTCCTCAATTGGTCTTGGCGTCCTTATACCAGCCACAACATCTTCACCCTGAGCATTCATTAAATATTCGCCAAACAACTTGTTTTCACCAGTCGAAGGATTTCTTGTAAAGGCTACACCAGTCCCAGAATTCTCGCCCATATTACCAAATACCATTACCTGAATATTTACTGCTGTACCAAGATTGTCAGGAATTTCATTTAATGCCCGGTATACTTTGGCTCTTGGATTATTCCAAGATCTAAAAACAGCCTCTATAGCCGTAAATAATTGTTCTTTTACATCCTGGGGAAAATCAATATCAACTTCCTTTTTAACAAGGAGCTTATAATTTTCTATTATATCTTGTAAATCCTCAGCTGCCAGGTCTGTATCTTCGGCAAGCTTTTTTTCTTCCTTCTTAGAATCAAATATATTATCAAACTTATATTTTGGGATTTCCAAAACAACATCACTAAACATCTGGATAAAACGCCTATAACTATCATAGGCAAATCGTGGATTTTGGGTTGCATTAGCCAATCCTATAGCTGATTCATCGTTTAAGCCAAGATTTAAGATTGTATCCATCATGCCAGGCATAGACACTGCACCACCAGAGCGTACCGAAACTAGTAATGGATTATTTACATCACCCAATTTTTTTTGTGTTTTTTCCTCAAGAATTGCTAAATGTTCAGTTATTTCATTCCTGAGTTCCTCCCACAAAATTTTTCCTTCCTCGTAATACTGATTACAGGCCTCCGTTGTAACTATGAAACCGCCGGGAACTGGCAATCCATTTCTTGTCATTTCAGCTAAGTTAGCACCCTTCCCCCCAAGAAGGGACCTCATATCGGCCTTTCCTTCCTGAAAATCATATACATATTTTTTCAATATTGACACCTCCATAAAAAAGTATTTATGTATCAAAGCTATTGCTAGCTAAGTTTTTACCCGCCATTAGATAATTTATATCCTATCTCCCTTAAAATTTCTAAAATAATGCTGCAACTTTCTTCTACAGCTTTTGTTGAAACATCAATAACCGGACATCTAAGCCTATTCATTATTTTATCTGCATACTCTAATTCTTCCAAAATCCTTCCAATGCTGGCATAGTTTGCTTCACTTTTTAACCCAAGGGCTTTAAGTCTTTCTTGCCTTATTTCTATAAGTTTTAATGGGTCTGTGGTCAAACCAATTATTTTTTTAGGTGCAACTTCAAACAATTCTTTAGGCGGTTCAACCTCCGGTACCAGTGGAATATTAGCTACCTTCAGATTTTTATGTGCTAAATACATACTTAAAGGTGTTTTTGAGGTTCTGGATATACCAATCAATATGATATCAGCTTTTACCAAACCCCTTGGATCTTTTCCATCATCATACTTGACAGCAAATTCGATAGCCTCTACCTTTCTAAAATATTTTTCGTCAAGTTTTCTTATCAATCCTGCCTCCCGTCGAGGTGTAGAGCCAAGAACAGAGCCAAACCCTTCAACAATTGGTGACATAATATCAATACTGGGGATATTGTTCTTTTTACTTTCTGATACAATAAAATCCTTGAGCTCCTGTAGTACCATGGTAAATGCAATTATTGATTTTTGACCTTTGGCTTCATCTATCATATCCCTAATTTGCTTTTTATCATTTACAAAAGGAAATCTCCTAATTGCATAATCATCAAATTCAAATTGACTTATCGCTGCTTTTACAACTTGTTCAGCAGTTTCCCCAATAGAGTCTGATGCAAGGTAGATTAATAACTTTTCCTTCTCCATCAAATTCCTCCTAATCTTTGCATAGTTCGACAAGCAATTGTGTTATGTTGCTTTTAGACAGCCTGCCAATTACCTTTAATTTTTCCTTGCCTTGAATTATTGTTTTCGTCACGACAGGTAAACTATCAATCTCATGATTAACAATTTTATTGGCAGCCACTATCACATTTTCCTCAGGATAAATCGTAGTTATATTGGGCATCCGAGTCATAATCATCCCGACAGGGACCCTATTCATATCAATTCCACCAATAGCGTTTTTTAAAAAATCTTTCCTTGAAACTACACCCACTAGGGCACCATTGGCTAGGACATATATAGACCCAGTATCCTCTAGAAACATCGTTACAATGGCATTGTAGACAGATGTATCCTCGGTTACCACAATGGGCACAGACATTATGTCTTCTACTTTTGTAGCTTTTATTCTTTGGGCCATCATATTAATATAAGGTTTTCCTGCAAAAAAATATCCAACCTTTGGTCTTGCATCTAATACACCAACCATTGTTAGTATTGCTAAATCAGGCCGTAAAGTTGACCTTGTTAAATTCAACATTTCAGCAATTTCCCTACTTGTAATAGGCTCCCGTTCTTGGACAATATCAATAATTTTATTTTGTCTGCTTGTGAATTCTATGAATATCACCCCCTTATGTGTTAGCCTAATTGTATATGTGTTATGCTAATATAAACTTTATCATATTTAAATTAAATTTACCATACTTTTTTTAAAATTGTTTCACACTTTTGTTTAATGGAATATTGACCATCACACCATAGTTGCAATGAGAGGATTTGACCCCCTGTCCAAAAAATAAAGTAAATATACCAGCCAGGACCTGTGAAACGTTTTTGTTTGCTTGTAAAAATTGGTTGAGGACAATGCCCTCAACCAATTTATATTTTATCAATATTAAAATTTCAATCTTTCATCTAGGTATTCTTCTATTTTATCTATGGCTATTCGCTTTTGTTCCATACTATCTCTATCTCTAATAGTTACACAACTATCCTCCAAGGAATCATAATCAAATGTAATACAGAAGGGAGTCCCTATTTCATCGTGTCGACGATACCTTTTTCCAATATTACCCGTCTCATCATAACTCGTCATAAATTCTTTTGCCAACTGATGATATATCTCTTTGGCTTTTTCTGAATGACGTTTTTTTACAAGTGGTAAAACTGCAACTTTATAAGGTGCAAGTGCTGGATGTAGATGTAATACTATTCTACTACCTTTTTCAAAAGTTTCTTCATCATATGCATTAAATAAAACTGAAAGTAAAATTCTT
>CAZUTD010000079.1:0-6937 GCA_964623185.1 uncultured Clostridiaceae bacterium | reverse complement strand
GGACAAGGGCCGCCTCCTGGCAAAATTCTCTTGATTTATGCCTGGAATCATAAGCAATCACAACACCCCTATCGCATTCCTTATCCCCCTGCCCCTTTATATAATTGGCCAAACCCTGGGTGGCCTTTCTTATGGTATATTTATTTATTCTATTTGTACCCGCCCCTATAATACCCCTCATTCCACCGGTACCAAATTCCAAATCCTTATAAAATCGTTCCTCTATCTCCTTAATATTCCCCTTTATCCCCTGTAATTCTGCCCTGGTGTCTTCATCGAAATATGGATCAAAGAGCCAAGTTTCGTAGTTTTTGATTGTTCTTAAATTCATATTCAATCCTCCATTAACATTAATAATATTTGTATAATTGTATTAGTCCTAAAAATATATATTATCGATAATTACAATACCGGCAACATAATCATTATACAAGACTTTTATATCATTTTGAAATTTTGCACCAGATTCTGTATCCCCTATTTTACAGACCATATACTCCCCCACCATAAAACAATTAAGCATAGAAATATTTATTTTTCTACCCCTTCCCCCAATACCTTGTTCAAGTAGGTTCCGCATATGTCTTGCACGCCATTTATTTATTAAATATATTTTTTCTAGCCTAACAGGGTCCAAATTATAGTTTATTTCTTTTGCAACGGTTTTTGCCGATTTGCCGTAGGCAGAAGGGTAACTATTATTATCCTTACCTTTCCCTTCTTCCGCTTCCTTAATAGGTTCCTGGGGGTTTTCTGACTTGTCACCTTCCCCAGTTTTGTCTATATCTTCGGTTTTCCCATCTTCCCCCTTCCCTGGCTTATGGGATTCCCCGTTTTTTTCATCTTCTTCGCCTTCCTGGTGTTTTCCCTTATCTTCATCCTCTTCTTTGTCACCAGGTTCACCCCCATCACCGGGGTGGTCTTTTTCCTCCAGTAAAACATTTACCCTATAGCTTTCCTCTTTCCCTTCGGGCAATTTTATATAGGATTCCTCATCTTGCAAAATAACAAAGTACTCTAGTCCCCTATAAACCTCATCGCCCGGTATAATTACCCTGTCTTCTTTGGAAAATGAAATTATGGAAAAGGATGGACTCTTGTCGGATTTATGATAAACCCTGCCTGTCACCCCACCCTTACCGCCACTTACAGTAAATGTCAGGAGTAGATCCTCCTGGTCTCTTACTAAATCAGTGGGTGGCCTGTGTTCCGCCCTTAATGGCAACCACCTATAATCACTAGGTGATCTCATTCCAGGCACAGCAAAAAAATCGCTCAGCTTCCCCCTTATCTGGATGCTTTTCCTAAAATTATTTGGATTATGTGCAAGATTGACTGCATCTTTAATATCCTTGCCCAAATTTTCAAACCTAACAGGCAGCAATCTCTCCTCATTTCTTTCATTAAAATCATCTGCTAATACAATATTTTCCTGGTTAGTAAAAGGCGGCTCCAAAAAATATAGGGCTTTATTATTAGCTACATCCTTATATGCTACCCCAACAATATAACCCTCAACCCAGGCTACAGTATTACCATCATTTTGTTTAATCGCCTCATCCACTGATAAAACTGTTGAACCATAGGCAAAGCCTGCTGTAAAACCAATAACAAGCATAGTAAGCAAAATCCATACTAGGCACCTATTAAAAACATTCCCCCTCATAGCCCTCTCCTTTATCTGATATTAAATTAAGATTTCAGATAAAATCTTCTCCATTAATGTCCTTTTTCCTCTAAATATGTCTTATTTTCATTTTATAATATTGTCTTTTTACAAAAAACAAAAGAACCAGAGCAAGCTCTGGTTTTACTATTCCTTATCTATCATTGCAAAGGTGATATTTGCGGCACAAGCCAATTCATCCTCCACTAATGCCCTAGCCTCTGCCTTAGCAATTCCCCTTCGAAATGCCAAAATTTTAACTTCTAGCCTTAATACATCTCCAGGCACAACCTGCCTCCTAAACTTACAATTGTCTATCCCGGTAAAAACCCCTAACTTCCCTTCGTTTCCCTCCAAACCACTGCAAGCAATACCAGCTACCTGGGCCAAAGCCTCTACCATCAATACTCCTGGCATTAGTGGTATATCAGGAAAATGTCCTTGAAAAAAGGGTTCGTTAATGGTGATGTTTTTTATCCCTACGGCTGACTTGCCCGGCACCATCTCAATAATTTTGTCCACCAATAAAAATGGATACCGGTGGGGAATAATCTTCTGT
Source organism: uncultured Clostridiaceae bacterium (assembly GCA_964623185.1). GTDB lineage: Bacteria > Bacillota > Clostridia > Peptostreptococcales > Natronincolaceae > CAYMGQ01. The sequence continues at coordinate 4,712 of CAZUTD010000079.1, read as the reverse complement.
ATATCAATATTATTCAGTTCCATATAGCCTCCTTAAACGCATAGATTTTGAAATTTATCTTATTGCAAACATTTCAATTATCTATATATTATTTCCTTGATAACTGTTTATATAAGTCTTGGGCAAGGCCAATACCCCTACCCCTGGCCATTTCTTTTGATATTTCCTCATCCTGCATAGTTTCATATATCTCACGGGCAAAGCTTTTTTCGATTAATTCGCCCTCAGGGACGGTTCTTCGCATTTGCTTTAACATCATTTCCAAAAATATAGCCTCAAATTCCTTGCAAGCATCCAAAAGTTTTTCGGCGTCCTCTGGGCTTCCTGATTTTTTAAGTTTTTCGCTATTATCTGTGTGTAGAAAAGGATTTGTTATTTTCATGGTTACACCTACCTTTTAAACCCTATCGTTTTAGATTATTAGCCATACCCAGCATTTCATCCGCCGTCTGTATGGTTTTTGAATTGATTTCATAGGCCCTTTGAGCCGTAATCATACGGACCATTTCATCCACAATCTGTACATTAGATGTTTCCAGGTATCCTTGACGAAGAGTGCTAGTCCGGTTTTCTTCTTCCATTGGAATTTCCTCGCCCGATGCTACTGTAGCCCTATATAGGTTTTTCCCTACTGCTTCTAAACCTTCTGGATTAATAAATTTTACTAATTTTATAGTAGCTATTTCCTCTATTTCATCATCTTCATTTTTAGCTGTGATTATTCCCATTTCAGAAATGCCAACATCCTGCATCCCCTCCATAAAAACAATTTCATCATCGAATTCTGAAAGAACTGTATATCCATCAGAAGTAACCAGCCTCATCTCGTCCATTTCAACACTTAATTTAAAATTTCCATCACGGGTATATAAAAAATCACCATTGGGGGTTTCCACTACAAAAAAACCTTCACCTTCTATTGCAAGATCAAATGTATTTTCTGTAGCCTCCATATTACCATTTGTAAAAACCCTGGATGTTGCCATGGGTAGCACACCATGACCCACCTGCAAATTAGTTGGATTTCCTATCCCATCGTTTAAATCAGTTCTCCTGATAGTAGTATATAATAAATCCTTGAATTCCACTTTCTGTCTTTTATAGCCTGTCGTATTAACATTTGCCAAGTTATTTGCGATAGTATCTAGATTCAGTTGCTGTGACCTCATACCAGAAGCCGCCGTCCACAAAGCACGCATTTTGAAACCTCCCCTTATTAATTATGTATTAAGAACCATAGATCATAGATTATAAATTACACCCTTCCTATATCATTAACCGCCTTCTGCAGGATTTCATCATAGGCCTGTACCACCTTTTGATTAGATTCGTACAGTCTTAGGGATGTAATCATATCTACCATCTCATCAATTGGGTTGATATTAGAAGTTTCCAGAAAACCTTGTAAAACCTTGCCCCTAAAATCTTGGGCTTGGATTTCGCTTCCCTCAGCAAACTGATAAAATCCTTCCCCATATTTTCGTAAATCTTTTAGATTAGATATATTCACAATATCAATCTGGTCTATAAATTCTCCATTTAGGATTATTGCCCCATCCTCTGCTATCTGGAAATTTTCAAGCGAAAATTCTTCGTCCAAAATAATAGAACCAAGCTCACCCAATAAAAAATATCCTTCTTTTGTAACAATCTCTCCATTATCATTTAAGGTAAAGTTTCCGTTTCTAGTATACATTTCACCTAGGGGTGTAGCCACCTTGAAAAAACCTTGGCCATCTATAGCAATATCCAAAGTATTATTAGTTTCTTCTGGACTTCCCTGGGTAAAGTAGGTTTGAACACGGTTTAAACCAAGCCCACTATTTAAAGTCCCTATTACATCAAATCCAGGTCTGTATAGGAGGTCTGCTGCCTCCTGCCCATTTACAAGGACTTGCCCACGATTATTTATATCTATGTTATTATCGTCTACCTGTATTCTTGCCCCATTTGAATCCAATATATAATTTCCCTTAGAAGCATCAATTTCTCCCCCATTATCCCTTACAAAGGTTCTTAAAAAACCTTCCTCATCAATTGTAAAACTGGAAGAAGAGCTGTAACTCTTGCCCATGGGTCCTTCTGAAACAAAATAACCACTTTCTGTTGTAATACTTATAGCCTGGCCATCCCTATCCACATCTACTGATATATACCTGCTATAGGGTTCTGGCCGTAAGTTCCCATTCATTTTTTTAATTAATACTTCCGGAAAAGATTCTGTAACTACCACATCCTTCTTAAAACCGGTGGTGTTGACATTAGCTATATTATTTGAAATTACATCCACCTTTTTTTGTGTAGTTTGCATCCCAGATACAGCAGTATAAAGCCCTCTTAACATATCTTCACCCCCGCTTATTTTCAAATGCAAAAATTAATCCTATCATAAATATATCGGATGACTTGGAGTAAACCTTTACTAATATTTGATAATATCCGCATAAGGTCCCAAGTTAGAAATTGCTTTTATCTTCTGCCCCTTCCGCCCTTCATTTGATTTTCTAATAGATGGAGGGAATCTAAGGCATTGCCCGTACCTTTTGCCACGCATGAAACAGCATCCTCAGCAACCCTAACAGGAATACCAGTCCTTTGGGCAATTAATTTATCAAATCCCCATAATAGTGCCCCGCCACCAGTCATAATAATTCCCTGGTCTGCAATATCCGCCGCCAATTCCGGTGGTGTCCTTTCGAGAACCGAATGGACTACATCTGAAATGTTTGACACACTTTCCTCTAAGGCCTCGACCATTTCATTACTGCCGACCTCTATATTTACAGGCAAGCCCGAGACAAGGTTCCTACCGCGTACATTCATACTGATTTCTTCCTCCCTCTTATAGGCACCTCCTATATTAATCTTCATACTCTCGGCAGTTCTTTCACCAATCATAATATTATGTTTTTTTCTCATATACCTAATAATGGCCTCATCAAATTTATCCCCTGCTGTTTTGGTGGAATCATTAACAACAATACCCCCCAAAGATATAACAGCAATATCACTTGTGCCACCACCTATATCCACTATCATATGGCCATTGGGCTGGGCAATATCTAGTCCCGAACCAATAGCAGCCGCAATGGGTTCCTCTATAAGGTATGTAATCTTAGCTCCCGCTTCATTGGTTGCATCAATTACAGCCCTTTTTTCTACCTCAGTAACACCACTAGGCACACACACTATAATTTTAGGCTTAAATATCCATCTGTTGCCTACAGTCCTATTAATAAAATATTTTAACATTTTTTCTGTAACATCATAATCAGAAATAACTCCGTCTTTCAGGGGACGAGTAGCTACAATATTACCTGGCGTTCTTCCCAACATTCTCCGTGCTTCCCGACCTACAGCTAATATACGGTCTGTATTTTTATCAATAGCAACCACTGAAGGTTCCTGCAGAACAATACCCTTCCCCTTCACAAACACCAACACACTAGCAGTACCCAAATCAATACCTATATCCGAACCGAATCCAAACATCTTTTCCCCCTACTTTCATCTCTTTTTCATTTGATAAGCATAAAGTAACAATCTTCAGCTAGTAATTTGTTATTTAATGTAAAACATCAAAGTTTCGAAGTTTAACATGTATATATTCTATAATAGACTAAAAAAAACCTTTTTTATTTGTAAAATTTTTTTAAATAAACATCAAAAGACAAAAATCTCCTGAATCTTTCAGGAGATTTTTGTTAAATCTCGCCTTGAACCACTTTTTCATTTTTATATTTCATTTTAGTTGCCCTGCCACCTCTTATATGTCTTTCGGCCTTATTTACCTCCAGTATAACCTTCACCTGTTTTGCCATTAGAGGGTTTATCTTGGGAAGTCTTTCGGTTACATCCTTATGCACCGTGCTTTTACTTACACCAAATACCCGGGCTGTTTGTCTGACTGTAGTTTCCTTTTTAATAATATAGCGTGCTATTTCAAGGACACGCCTTTCTATATAATCCTTCAAATATGAGACCCCCTCTATTTCAAGTCTTATTTTATTAATATGAGGGTAAGCCCAAATTTAGAATTGTTATTTATGTGGCTTTTCAGGTAAAACAAAAAAGAAACGAAGCTTTTACTCCGTCTCCCTTAGCAAAACAAAGAATATACTATTCCTATTGACCCATTGCTATCCCAATAAGCCTATCTGCATGGTCTGCCATAAACAATGGGATATTCAGTAGATCATCATCAAGACGCAAATTATTCAAGGAGAACCTAACTCGTAACTTTACCCTATCACCATATTTCTCCTTGTATTTTTTTAGACTCCTGCTCTTCACATTACTTTCCGATTTGACCTCTACTGGCAAAATATCATTTTCTCTTTGGATAAGAAAATCAACCTCATACCTGGGGTTATCCATGGTCCAATAGCGAGGCATTGCCTCAAATTGATTTTGCAAAGCCTGGAGGACATAGTTCTCACTTAAAGCCCCCTTAAACTCTACAAACAATCTATTCCCCTCAGCAAATGCGGAGGGCGCTAAAAGGGATAATCTTCGTAACAAACCTACATCTACCATATATAACTTGAATGCGGACAAATCATCATAAGCCGAAATAGGCAGCCCAGGTGCGGTACTACGGTATATCTTATAGGCCAGATTAGCATCACAAAGCCATTGTAGGGCATTTTCATACTCCCTGGCCCTGGCACCTTCCTTAACAACCCTATAAATAAATTTCTTGTTTTCCCTGG
>CAZUTD010000078.1:4569-7064 GCA_964623185.1 uncultured Clostridiaceae bacterium | reverse complement strand
TCGGATATTGTGGCAGCAATATCTGCGAATGTTTTTCTAGTACCTATATTTACATTGTTTTTTATATGGTTACCATAAATTAGAATAGGTATATATTCCCTTGTATGGTCTGTGCCTTTAAAAGTTGGATCGTTTCCATGATCAGCTGTAACAATGATGATATCATTGAATTTCATATTGTTGAATATTTCTGGTAATCTTTTATCCATTTCCTCAAGGGCTTCTTTATATCCTACTGGATCCCGCCTATGGCCATATTTGGAATCAAAATCAACTAAATTAGTAAAAATAATGCCCTTACTATCTTTGCGCAAACAATTTATTGTTTTATCAATACCATCCATATTATCCTCTGTATGTATTACCTCTGTTATGCCCTGGCCATTAAATATATCGTTAATTTTGCCAATCCCTATAACATCCAGTCCATTTGTTTTTGCAATGTCCAAAACAGTTTTTTCCGGTGGGTTTAACGAAAAATCCCTCCTGTTAGATGTTCTGATAAAATTGCCACTATCTCCAATAAATGGGCGGGCAATAATTCTTGCCACGGCATGATTACCCATCATTATTTTTCGGGCAATTTTACACATATTATAAAGTTTCTCCAGGGGAATAATATCCTCGTGGGCAGCTATTTGGAATACACTATCCGCAGAGGTGTAAACAATGGGATATCCTGTTTTCAAATGTTCCTCACCAAGTTCTTTAATAATTTCTGTGCCAGATGCTGGCTTATTACCTAGTATTTTCCTACCAATGTTTTTCTCGAATTCTTCTACTATTTCTTTTGGAAAACCTTGGGGATATGTATTAAAGGGGTCAGAAAGGTATAGACCTGTCATTTCCCAATGTCCTGTTGTGGTGTCTTTGCCGTGGGACAGCTGCAATGATCTACCAAAAGCCCCAATGGGATTATTAATAGGTTTTAGACCTTCAATATTGTCAATATTGCCCAATCCGATTTTTTGTAAATTCGATAAATTAATCCCATTTTGGGTTCTTATAATATTACCCAGGGTGTTTGCCCCCATATCGCCATAATTATTGGCATCTGGCAATGCACCAATACCAACACTATCTATAACAAATAATATAATCCTATTAATCATAAAATCCCCCCTAAAAGATGGTACCTTTTTACAATTGTAAAAGTGTTTTGGATACCTATTTAACAATAAATTAAATATATTGGCAAAAAAATTAGGCCCTGGGATGTGTTTTATTATATACATCCCTAATTTTATTTTTGGTTAAATTTGCATATATTTGGGTTGTTGATATATCTGAATGTCCTAACATTTCCTGCACAGATTTTAAATCAGCACCATTTTGCACCATGTGCGTTGCGAAAGAGTGTCTTAAGGTGTGAGGTGTAATTGTCTTTTTAATCTTTGATTGTTTGGTATAGGTTTTAATTATTTTCCAAAACCCTTGGCGGGTTAATTGTCCACCCTGCATATTTAAAAAAAGCAATTCCTCATTTTTATTTTTAATTTGGTGCTCGCGTACATTTTTCAAATAATCTTCTAAGGCTTGTACTGCCATAAGACCAATGGGTATAACCCTTTCTTTTGTATTGTTAGTGCATTTAACAAAACATAATTCTAAATTAATATCATTTACTTTTAAAGATATTAATTCTGAAACTCTTATTCCGGTGGCATATAATAGTTCAAGCATTGCTTTATCTCGGATTCCTTTATGCGTTGATGGTTTTGGTTGGTTAAGAAGTGTATCTACCTCTGTTAGGGTGAGCACAGCGGGTAATTTCTTTTTTGTTTTTGGGGACTCCAAATTCAAAGTGGGGTCAATATCCACTATTTTGCTAAGAAGTAGGTATTGATAAAAACATCGTATTGACGCTATGCTTCTCGAAATTGTAGATGCGGCTCTCCCTTTTGCTTGCAAATACACCAAATATGTAATAATAGTTGTTTTGTTGGTGTTGGCAAGATTATCAATTTTATTTTTGTTTACATAAGCCAGAAACTGTTTGATATCCCTTGCATAGGCTTCCAAGGTATTCTTAGATAGCTGTTTTTCATTTTCTGCGTAATTAATAAATTCCGTAAAAAGTTGATTCATTATTATTCTCCCTTTCAATAAGGGCCTCGCCCGTCATTTAATACTTCATTGGACAATTTATTCTAACAAACGGAATTCTTATCCCTTTGTCCATATATATGAAGAAAATTCGTTTTTAATTGTTCTAGGTATAGTTGTTCATATAAAATATTCAACATGTAATATTCAAATCCTGCAAAGGTTAAAATATTTAAGTATTCCTATTGGTTTTATAGCTATATAATATTTTTGGATAATATTTTTATAAAAATAGGAGATATATAAGATTCAATTAAACAGGCACAAATGATAAATATCAACATAAAAACAAATATTAAAGTATATGCAAAATATTTTTTGGGTAAACCTCTTGTTTTAAATTCTTGTGTTTTTTCCAACAAAAACGATTTTAAAAAAGATAGTGAAGT
>CAZUTD010000078.1:0-4559 GCA_964623185.1 uncultured Clostridiaceae bacterium | reverse complement strand
AAGTAACTGTGGTAATAATAAAAACAGGAATCAAAATTATGTTCTGCGGCAATATAGCAAAAATAAATATTAGTATTCCTAAAATATTAAATTTCTCAATTAGTAAAGCAACAGTAAAACCAATTACAAAGCCCTTAAAGGCAATAATACTTATTGCTAAAGGTGCTGTAATAATAAGAGCACCAAATATCCAATTTAACGATAGTAATTGAATATTATTAGTCAGTGATTGTCTTAATATAATAAAACTATCTATATTATCATAATTTAGTAGTTGAAAAAAATCTTTTAAATAGTAAAACAAATTTTCTTTTTGTTGATTATCTATAATTTTCAATGTAAAGGCTCCAACAGAGACACCAACTAAAAAGCTTAAAATTACAATCAAGTATATTAGCGGATTAGATTTCAAATGTTTTTTAAACAAATCTAACATAGTATTATGCAAACAAAAACCCCCTTATTCTAAAAGTATATTGATATAAAATCAATATGCTAAATCAGAAGGTTTTATTACATGTCCCTAAGGTTGATTAAGCAAATTTTTATATGTAAGAACTGCTATAATAGTTTTACTATCTTGAATGTTACCACTTTGAATTTCCGTAATGGCCTCGTCAAGTGTCAATTGAATTATTTCAATATATTCGTCTTCATCAGGATTAGCCAGACCATTGATTAAGTCCGAGGCAAAGAAAATGTGCATAATCTCATTTGAAAAACCCGGTGTTGTATAGAATTCCAAAATCTTTTGCATATTGGTGGTGGAAAAACCAGTCTCCTCTTTTAATTCTCTTATTGCACATTGTAAAGGCGTTTCATTATTCTCAATTTTGCCAGCAGGTATTTCGATTAGAATCTTCTCCACAGGTTTTCTAAATTGGCGAACAAAGATTATTTTTTTATCCTTTGTTATCGCAAGTATGCCAACAGCACCACTATGCTCAACTATTTCCCTTTTTGAATATTTTTGATGAGGTAATTCTACAGTATCTACCCTCAAATTTATTATTTTGCCGTCATAAATTCGTTCGGATTTCAATGTTTTTTCCTCATAGGTCATTGAAAACAAGCCTCCCTAATAACCATATTTTCATTCTGATTAAATATTTAACCTTGAATTATCTTAGTACACTTAACTCGGTTTAAGAATATATATTGCAATAAATAAATATAAACATCACCTTTAAAGTATTTACCCTATAGCTTACCAAAGCCGTATAATGCTGCGGCCGAGCAAGTTAGAAAAAAACTTGGGTCATTATCATAATTGCGACCCATTGTATTGACGGTTAAATCAAAATGATATAATGCGTCAGATAATATTTTTCCATCTATCTCAATAATATTATGTTTATGATTTATTTTCAAGCTTTCAATTTGATTAAATATATAATTCCTTTGATTTTCTTTTAAAGATGGAAATATAAGTTGGCATTTAGTTTTGGTTACTTTACCAAAAACGGTCAAACTATGATGGCTAACACCTTGATGTCTTGGCCTTTTTTCAGCAAAACTTATTCTTGGTATTCCAATAGAAAGTCCGCCCAAATCATTAACTATATCAAGTATATTTCCCTGTTCGATACCAGTAAATCCATATGGGGTCCCTGTACCCACAACTCCTGGTCCCATACTTACAATTGCAATGTCACATTTAGCAACTTCCTTAGCAGCGATTATACCATTATATATATTAACTGTCTCCAAATCACCACCAAATGCATGACCAACGGTAATTGTGGTATCAAGTAATTTCTTATGTTTTAGTTGATATATAGAATCACTAAAATATATAGGCAATGACCCTGCGTCCGTCATAATATAGGCAATTTTTATCTTGCTATTTAAATACTTCAGAGTGGCAACTGCTGGCATCAACATACTATGTAATGAACCTACTAAAACTGGGAAGTTATCCAAGCTTCTAAAATTATGAAATACTGAGTTATAGGGGCTATTTTCCTCTTCAGCTGACATTACTCTAAGTTGAAAAGGTGTATATCGGCATTTCATAATATGTCCTTTCTTTTGTGGAGATTGATACGCTTTTCCATAGTTATACATTACAAAATGATATCCGCCTGTCCCAAGATTTAATTCAATAGCTGTGGTGTTTAGAAGTACCTTATCATTAACTTGGATATTTCCTGTTATTGAATTATAGTTTATTGCTAGCTCTTCCCTATCACCCATCAAAACAACAACCTTGGTTCTTTCCCTTAATTTTTCAGTTATTTTTATTACTTTGCCGTATTTCATACTTAACAATGGTCTCACCCCTTCATTTTAATTGCGTCCTAATTGATCGATATAATCTAATATAGTGTTATTTTCTATAATTTTAGATATGGAATATTTCTCTGTTATTGAATGAATTAAGATTAATATAAATAATAAAAGGTATTTTAGGATTATAGAAAAATTTATAACGGAAATAATCCCTAGACTCATACCTAGTGCATTGGAGCCCGTATCGCCCATCATACTTTTGGCCCTTAAATCTTGAGGTAAATATCCAATACAAAACCCAATTATGCTATAAAGTATCAATTGACTGAACCCAGCCAATCCAATTAAAAGAAAAATTATTCCCAAAAATAAATAAATTTTTATCGCCCTACCTGGTCTTAAATCAAAAAGGTTCAAGAGGTTGGTAAATAACACCATAATTAATGTATCCAACAGAAATTCAGTTAAAGAATCAAAAAGAAATAGGCTTATAATAAGCGCTGTTACTACACCAATGAAAGCCTTTAGAATACCTGAAGTTAGCTTGCCTTTAAAAAAACTATTAAAATGTCCCCTAAGGCCAGAAACATTTTTATTTCCAATAATATCATCAATTAATCCTGCAAATGACATAATAACTATGGGTAAAAGAAATATTATAAATATTGTATGTGAATCACGGTACAATATAAAAAAAAATAAAAAGTTTAACAACATTATAGGCACAAAAATAATACCCATAGCTATGGGAATTATTTCACCCCTATAATTTTTTGCTAACATTTTTGCTTCATGCAACATACGCATTATATAAGGAATTATAAGATATGTAATTATACTATTAGTCAATAACAATAGTAGTTTCATTGATTACCCCCGGGAAATTATATCCTATCAAATGGTTTATGATATTTTAACAGGTATCTAAATAAATCAAAAAATTGTCTACCCCTATGAATAAATCCTTGCAAATTTCTTTTCGTTTGATTATGAAACATGTTTACTTCAATTTCCTTTATAATAAATCCTCCTTTTAATATGTCTATCGTCATACCTAGTTCAACGGCATATCCGGGGTAGTCCATATACAAACCCTGGAGCACTTTTTTTTTAAAAGCTCTTTGACCTGAAAGAATAGATGTTAGCCTTATATTAGTTTTTTGGTAAAGCACATGGCTTGCTAAGTATTTTACCAGACCAAATCCACTTTTATTTGTGGAAGTGGGAAATTTTGCAATCGTTACATCGGCATAATTTTCAATTATTGGGCCGATAAGTTTAATAATCTCATCTGCACTGTCTTGCACATCTGCGTCTAGAAAAACAATAATATCAGATTGTTGAATACAGGCTTCGACCCCCAACTTTAAGGCATAACCCTTGCCTCGATTAATATTATTTTTTATAATGGAAACACCATGAATGTTTAAGCCTATTTTTGATGTCAAATCCTTTGAACCATCGTCAATAAGAAAAATCTGCGATATACAATTAAGATTGTTTAAAGTTTGTAATGTTTTTTCTATTCTATTTTCTTCATTATAAGCCGGAATAATAACGGAGATAATTTTGTCCAATTCAAATCACCTATTAGTTAGAAATATTTAAGGTATAAGTTTTTCGGCAAATGATTTTTCACCAAACGAACCTTCTTTACCCTTTATAACAAATACCAAGGATATGCGTCCAAATAATGTATCTATATTATCAATTGTTGAGATGCCTTTCTTTACATATAAGGGTATAGAGGAATGTAAAACTTCTAAACGCTCCACTCCAACAACCCTTATATTATTTAAAAGCAATAAATTTATTAGTCCTGCTTCCAATATTGAAGAATTTCGGATATTTTCATCAAAGCTCCCACCAGCAATAACAATTTGTCCAATAGGTTCAGGGTTTTCATGATAATATAAGAGTGAAATAAATTCGTTATCTATCATAAAACTCATTAAATTTGTGATGATATTATTTATTAGAAGTTCAACAATATCATTATTAATTTGATGGAAAATTTCTTCTTTAGATAATTTTGACCCTAGAAAATTATTTATATAATTTAATCCTTGAATATCTATATTCATAATTTTATCACTAAGTATAATATGAAGGGGTACTGTGGCACCAGCCTCCTCCAAAGTTTCTTTAATATTGTAATAATAATAATGCTCAGTGGTTTGTATAATTGCGATATTAAATCCAACAAGCTTATCATTAACAATTTCGTGATATATTTCCCCTATAAACTGCTCGCTCACACCCCTTTTTAATGCAAGTTCCTCTATGGTATTTTGCAAATTAGTGTTTTCAAACTTTAATTCATTAAA
>CAZUTD010000077.1:0-7109 GCA_964623185.1 uncultured Clostridiaceae bacterium | reverse complement strand
AACCTATGGCCCTGGCCAAAAAAATACCCTTTCCCATAGAAATTGGGTGGATATGGTCAGCTATGGTATATGCAGCCCACAATAGCATAGGGGCTATAGTTGTAATGACATCCCTCCTGCCCTTTATCTATGACGAGGGGGCAGCTATACTTGGTGGTCTGCTTGGAGCACTTGGATTAGGGGTCATGGGACTTTTGATTTTGTTAAGCCTTTTAATTTTACAGACAAATATTATTGGGCTGGAGGTTCCCATGCTTTCAATAGCATATTCTTTAGGGTCAAGGGTCAAGTATACCTATAGTCTTGTTTTGTTTTTGGCAATGCTAACCACAGCCATAGCTAATGGCTACGGTGCTATTTTAAGATTTTCTTATATAATGAAACTAAGACAAGGATGGGCCTTTATCTTAGTTACTCTGATAGCTATTCCCTTAGCTAGCCTGGGTTTTGGAAACTTAGTCAAGTTTTTTTACCCTCTTATAGGCTATATGGGCTTTTTATTTATAGGCATGATTTTATGCAAAACGGACAAGGGAAAGCGAAAAGGGCAGGCAAATAAAAACAGACTTTAATTTCTACTGGGATCAAGCAGGGCATCAATTAGACCCGGATGTAAACTAGGGTTCCGGAGAGGTGCTTAATAGGAAGCAAAAGAATTAATAGGAAGAGGTAGGTTGTTTCACATGAAACAGGGGGGCTGGGCATGAAAAAAAGAAAAACAATCTGGCTTATATTGATAGGAACAGTCCTGATGCTTGCTGGGGCAATAATTGTAGGGAAAATTCACAATCAAAAGATATCCGCACAAAAAGCCCTAGTTTTTTTAGGGGAGATAGAAATAAACCATAGGGGTGGGGCTGTTTATGCAAAGCTGAACTCAGAACTGGTTCAATACTGGGATGGTAGCCTATATCTCTATGATAAAACAGGTAAAAAGAAGTGGAGTACTTATATAGGAGCTTTAAATCCCGAAATTAAAACAGGTGGAGAAAATATTTATTTGCTGGACAAGGGCAACAACCAAGTTCTTTGCATAGATATTAAGGGTGAGATAGTATATAGGTATAGCTTAGAAGAGGCCCTGGTAAATTTTGAAATCTGCAGGGATGATTACTTGATATTACAATATTCACCTAAAAACAGTATTACAAATATAAAGGTTTTGGACAAGAAGGGAAGCCAATATAGCGACATTTTATTAACGGAGGGGGAAGTTATCAATATTTCCATTTCCAAAGCCTATGATTACATAGGCATAAATACATTAACCATCAAGGATAGCTTGGAAAGCCACCTCCTAATTTATGATACAAAAGGTCAGCTCATGGTTTCAAAGAACTTGGGAGAGGAATTAGTTTTGGGTTTTTTATATGATTTAAGGGGAAATATGATTGTTATTAAAGAAAACGGGGTTTTTGCTATTAATAAAAATAACAACACTGTGTGGGATGAAAACTTGGACAAGGTTAAACTTTATAGTGGTGACTCATCTCAAAACATTGTTTTTTATAAGGGGCCAGTGGGGGGAAATCAATTTATCCATGGGAGAAAATCCGAGGATATCAAAATCCTAAAAAACAATGGTAAATTACTGGCAAGAGCAGGTCTGGATGAACTTGTTACAGGCTTGGATCTTTATGAAGATACAATTGTATTTTATTCCCCCAGAACAATTTACCTCCTAGGAAAAAAGGGCAATGTGGAAATGATACACAAATATTCTAGTGATATAGAAAAAGTTTTTGTTTTATCCAATAAACATTTGGCTATAGTTACAAAGGAAAAGCTGTCTTTTGTAAAAACAAATGAGGGCTAGAGAGAAGGTTTTATAATGCACTGGCTTGATTTAACAATCCTTATCATATGGGGTCTAAGCACTATAAATGGATATTTAAAAGGTTTTATCCTGACATTGTTTAGCCTGGGAAGCTACATTCTTGCTTTTTATGCATCAAAAATATATTATCCCTTATTAGCAGGATGGATAAAAAACACACCCCAGATATTTTCCTTAATGGAAAAGTTTTTTAAGGAAAGGCTTGATTATCTTTTCCCGGAAATAATGGATTCAAAAGGGGCTAAACCCGTTTTTCTGCCCAGTTTTTTAGAGAATTATGGGAACCAGGCTATGGAGCTTGCCAAGGAAAGCTTTGCCAAGCTAATATTGGATTTTGTTATTAACCTTATCAGCATGGTTTTGTTATTTTTCCTAGCAAGGGCTCTTATATTAATTTTGGGACATTTAATTAGCAAAACTTTTAAGGCACCGGGCCTAAAAGGTGTAAATAGGGTTGGGGGCGGACTTGTAGGATTTGTTAGGGGACTGATCCTTATATCTCTGGCCATCTTGATAATGATTCCTATAGCTACAATAAACTTAGAAGGGACAATAGCCAGGGCTATGCAGGAATCAATAATATCTCCCTTCCTGTCCAAACAGCTTCTTTTTTACTTAACAAAATGGTTGTAGCTAGGTATATATGGTATAATGATAATGGTTTTATCCTAAGAATAATTATAAAAGATAAAGGTGGTTCACATGGAATACAAAGCACTTTATAGGCGGTTTCGACCTCAAATATTTTCGGATGTGATAGGCCAGGACCCAATTACAAGAACACTGAAAAACCAAATAAGGGCTTCCAACATATCCCATGCTTATTTGTTTTGTGGGACTAGGGGAACAGGAAAAACCTCTACAGCCCGAATTTTCGCACGGGCAATAAACTGTCTAAATCCACAAGATTTTGACCCTTGTAACAAGTGTGAAATTTGCCAGGGTATTTTATCAGAAAGCAATATTGACATTGTTGAAATAGATGGTGCTTCCAATAGAGGGGTAGAAAACATCAGGGAATTAAGAGAGACAGTAAAGTATCCACCTTCCAGGGGCAGGTACAAGGTTTATATTATAGATGAGGTACATATGCTTACAATGGAGGCCTTTAATGCTCTTTTAAAAACTTTGGAAGAGCCTCCAAAACATATAGTATTTATTCTGGCTACCACAGATCCCCAAAAACTCCCGGCAACCATACTATCCAGATGTCAAAGATTTGATTTTAAGGCAATTACAACTAGGGATATAGAAAAAAGACTAGGGGAAATATGTGGCAAGATGGGTATAGAGGCAGAAGGGGAAGCCTTGAAAATAATTGCTGTCAATGCTGAGGGGGCACTAAGGGATGCCCTTAGCGTTTTGGAACAAACTATTTCATTTTCTGATGGGAAACTTACAGAAAAGGATGTAATAGATGTTTTGGGAATAGTGAATTATGAAATAATTTTTAATATGGTTGAGGCGGTTGCAAAAAAAGATTCATCACAGGCAATCTCCCTGGTAGAAAAAGTAGTTAGTCAGGGCAAGGATATACAGCAACTAATAAAAGATTTAATTTATTATTTTAGAAATCTTATGATGTTGAATTTAAATATTGATTTAGAAGAACTTTTAAGCATATCGGGAGAAATCTTAAAAAAACTCGACCTGCAGAGTAAAAAGTTTAACACAGAAACTATCACCCAGGCCATATATGTTCTATCGGACTTAGAAGCAAAAGCTAAATATACAGGCCAACCTAGGATTTTATTAGAAATTGCACTTATAAATTTGTGTCAGGATGGGGAAAGGGAATCTATTAATGAATTGGCAAGAAGATTAGACCGATTAGAGGAAATAATAGAATTGCCCCAAGCAAAAGAAGATACAAAAGGAGATTTAGTTACAAAAAAAAGTATGGATGAGGAGGACCCCTTAATTATTATTGGGAAGAGGGCTCAAGAGGACCAGTCAATTAAAACAAAGAAAAGCAAGGGTGACAGGCCAGAAACTGTGGAAAAACCTCTAGGGGATAAGACCCAAGACTTTTCAATAATAAGGGATAAATGGCAGGAAATAAAGGACTTTATACGAAACGATAGAAAAGCTTCTGTTGAAGCAATTCTAAAAGAGGGAAAGCTCGAAACTATAAAGGGGAATATATTAATCATTAGTTTTAAAGATGGTTTTGGTTTTCATAGGGAAACCCTAGATAGGGAAAAAAATAAGGAATATATAGCTAGTGTTATAGAGAAAATTACAGGCCAAAAGATTAGTCCATCCTTTGTGATGGAAGATGAATTGCCAGATAGAAAAAAAGAAAGTGAAGAGGATCTTTTGGTAAAAAAGTTAAAGGAAATTGTTCCCGAGGAGATTCTAAAAATTGTTGACGAATAATAAATTTGTCCTAAAAGGATATGGATAAAAAAGGGCGGGATAATTTGTAAGGCCCTTATAGAATATAAAAATAGTTGAAGGAGGAAAATTTATGTCTAGGAGAGGTTTTCAAGGCAAGGGCGGTATGCCCAATATGAACAATATGCTTAAGCAGGCACAAAAAATGCAAAAACAAATGCAAGAAATGCAAGCAGAGGTAGAAGAAAGAGAAGTAGAGGCCAGTGCAGGTGGTGGAGCAGTTACTGTTAAAATGACAGGTAAAAAAGAGATTGTTAATATAAATATAAATCCAGAAGTTGTAGATCCGGACGATGTAGAGATGCTCCAAGACCTAATTATGGCGGCGGTAAATGAGGCTATACGATCTGCCGAAGAGATGGTTAGTAAGGAAATGTCCAAGATAACAGGAAATATGAATATTCCCGGATTATTTTAATAAAAGTAGAAGGTGACCACAGATGAATTATTACTCGACCCCGATAGCTAGATTAATAGAGGAATTTTCAAAGCTTCCAGGTATAGGGAGGAAAACTGCCCAGAGGTTAGCTTTTTATGTCATTGCTATGCCTAATGAAGAAGTAGAAATCTTATCTGAGGCTATTTTGGAGGCAAAAACAAGTGTTAAATATTGCAGTATATGTGCTAATTTAACCGACCAAGAAGTATGTAATATTTGTAAAGACAAGCGGAGAGACCCAAGCGTAATCTGCGTTGTTGAGGATCCGAGGGATGTGGTTGCCATGGAGAAAACAAAGGAATTTCATGGATACTACCATGTCCTCCAAGGGGTTATATCCCCCTTGGAAGGTGTAGGCCCAGAGGAAATAAGGATAAAGGAATTATTAGCAAGGCTTGCAAGTGATGAGGTCAAAGAAATTATTTTAGCTACTAATCCCAATATAGAGGGGGAAGCTACAGCCATGTATTTGGCAAAACTTCTTAAACCTATGGGAATCAATATAACAAGGATTGCATATGGCATACCTGTTGGTGGAGATTTAGAGTATGCTGATGAAATCACCTTGTCTAAGGCACTTGAAGGCAGGAGGAAGCTGTAATTACCATAAGTTGTTTTCATATAAGAAAGCCTTTCACAGGCAGGAAAAATCCTAGAGTAAGGGTTAGGATATTTTCTGCCTTTTTATTTTATGCTAAATAATAGTTTTTAAACTAGATTTACAAGACGAATAACTGTAGAATAATAATAAGACAAGCTGTATTGGAGGGTGATGGGTAAAAATGGACATAAAAATAAGACAATATAAGAAAGATGATATTAAGGGGGCAATCCATATTTGGAATGGAATTATAGAGGACGGTCAAGCTTTTCCACAACTAGAAGTATTGACAGAGTCCAGTGGGGACCAACTATTCTCTAGCCAATCCTTTACTGGTATTGCCTATGATGTAGAGACTGGAGATCTTGTTGGCTTATATATACTTCATCCTAATAATGTAGGAAGGTGCGGCCATATTTCTAATGCTAGTTATGCAGTAAAAAAAGGCTTGCGGGGCCATGGTATAGGGGAAAAACTCGTCAAACACTCTATAGTAAAGGCCAGAGACTTAGATTTTAAAATTTTACAATTCAATGCGGTGGTTAAGACAAATAAGTATGCACTTCATTTATATGAAAAATTAGGCTTTGTTAGACTTGGCACTATTCCTAAGGGATTTTTGATGAAGAATGGGAGCTATGAGGATATTATTCCTCATTATTTGCTATTATAGTTTTTTTCTATAAGGGCGGCAAGCCAGGCCCCTATTAAAAAGGGTGGTCATGGGTAGGGAATTAGGGGGGATTAAATGAAAAAAAATAAGACATCCATTATAATTATATTGTTGGTCATATTCCAGACAATATCAATTCTGAAAATCAGCGACTTAAAAAGGCAAATCCAAAGTGTGGAGTATGGTATGGAAAGACTGTATGACAGGCTAAGGAATGATGTGGACCAAATTTATTCTAATGTTGATGAAACTTTAAGAAAAAAGGCTAGCCTGGTGGAAAGTGCTTCTTTTGAAATAGGTAGGGTAGAGGGGGATGAACTTACGGTTCCTATTACATTCAGCCTTACTCCTAAGGAGGTCAGCCATGATACTCTTGTCAACCTTGATTTTGATGGTGAAATATTTCCTATGGAAAGGGAAGGAACAAAATTTACTGCAGTAGTTTCCCGTGATATTTTTGGTCATGCCCTGCCCAAAATTGTAATAGATGACAAGGGTGTAAAGAAAACAATGGAGGATGACGAAATAGGAATTTGGAGTATTAAGGAAATGATTTTCCCAACAATCCATGCAAGATTAGATGGGACAGCCAGCTTTAGTAGTGGAAATTATAGGAGAGTAGGAAACCTTAATATTGAGATAAAAGAAGCCATGTCCCACATAGAATTTAAGAAAATGGAACTTGTAGCTAAGATAGATGATGAAATTATTTCTAATGAAAAAATAAATAAAGAGGATATTTTGGATGCTTATAAGGTAGATAAAAAAGAAGACCTAAAAAAAGGAGAGATTTATACCTTGACAGTGGTTGCCACTGATAGCCTGGGCTTGAAACATCATTATATTGTGGATCATTGGCTTGCAGGTTCTAATAGTCAGAGAGAACCATGGTTTGATGATGAAGAAATATATTCCCCTGATGGTAAAATACTTTGGCAATCCAGATAGGGAGACCAAGGACTTGAGGGATTTTCATATATGGGTCCTGTAAATAGAATATGTCACTACTTGCATTGGGACAAGTACCTATGTGGGTGGATGAAAAAAGGAAACTAAGCCTATCAATCAAAGTGATTAGGAGGGCTTAGTTTTTTATCTGAAATTATACCTTGACTTTTTATTCTACACCGTGTAAAATAAAACCAATACTACATAATGTAGA
>CAZUTD010000076.1:0-7204 GCA_964623185.1 uncultured Clostridiaceae bacterium | reverse complement strand
TAAAAAGAACACTATTATCTTTTTTCGTATATTGGGTAAGGATCTTGCGGCTGAAGTTTTTTCCCTCTTGTCAACCCAGCAAAGAAAAGATATTGTAAATGCTATGCACGAGACACAATTAAATGAGATTATTGATGAATTATATTTTGACGATATGATTGACTTTTTAGAAGAAATGCCGGCAAATTTTGTGAAGCGTATAGTAGCTACTTCGACTGATGAGGAAAGAAGACTTATTAATCAATTTTTAAAGTATCCTGAGGATTCAGCCGGAAGCCTAATGACAATTGAATATGTTGATTTAAAAAAAGAAATGACAATCAAGGAAGCTTTAGCCCATATTAAAAAAACCGGGCTAGACAAGGAAACAATTTATACTTGTTATGTTTTGGATGATAAAAGAAAATTGGAAGGTATCGCATCTCTAAGGCGGTTAGTTTTGTTTGACGAAAATCTTTTAGTCTCAGATATAATGGATAAGGATGTTATTTCTACACAAACCTTAGATGACCAGGAAGAGATTGCAACCATTTTTAAAAAGTATGATTTATTGACACTACCAGTTGTTGATAAAGAAAATAGACTTGTTGGAATAATAACTATTGATGATATAGTAGATGTTATCGAAAAGGAAAACACCGAGGACTTTCAAAGGATGGCTGCCATGGAGCCTAGCGAGGAAGAGTATCTACATTCCGGGATTTTTTCTCTAGCCAGGAGAAGAATACCCTGGTTATTAGTATTGATGCTTTCAGCAACTATGACAGAAAAAATTATTGGACGATTTGAAGATGTTTTACAAACCGTAGCTTTATTAGCGGCATCAATTCCCATGCTAATGGACACTGCTGGTAATGCTGGCTCACAATCCTCTACCCTTGTTATTAGGGGGATAGCACTAGGTGAAATAGAGATGGGCGATTATTTTAAGGTTTTTGGCAAAGAGTTGGGAGTTAGCTTAGTAGTTGGACTCTTATTGTCAACGGTAAATTTTCTTAGGATGTTATTATTAACACCTGCGGGATTTTCTATTTCAATGACAGTTTCAATAACCCTGGTAATGACTGTTGTTATGGCCAAGGTGATAGGGGGCCTTTTACCCATTATTGCTAAGAAAATGAAGGTTGACCCTGCAGTTATGGCTGGACCCCTAATTACAACTATTGTGGACGCCCTAGCCCTAATTGTATATTTTAACATTGCTACAAATTTATTAAATATGTAAAAAATAATTCAGTTTGAAAATTTCAAATGTCAACAAGTACAAATTTTAATTTATTTTTTAATGAGCTATGGGGTTTTTTGCCAAGATGTTGAATGATAGGCAGGTTTTTATTGAATATCTTTAAATATTTATACTTATGAAAAAAAGATGACTATATGGTCATCTTTTTTTGGATAATTTACGGTAATTCAGATAAAAATAAGAGTAATCGCAAAATTTGTAAAGGAGGTAACAAATGAGAAAGAGAAAAATTATGCCTTTTATTATAATGTTTTGTCTCCTGTTAATAGGTGTTGTGATTTATGAAAATACTTATGCGCAAAATCTTGCCTGGGGGTCTAGTGGGACAGAAGTCCGTGAATTACAGAACAGATTAAAACAATGGGGTTATTATAGTGGTGGTGTAGATGGTGTTTATGGGGCCAAAACTTACGAAGCAGTTAAGAAGTTCCAGAAAACTAATGGTTTAACAGCAGATGGGGTGGTAGGTGCCCAAACCAGGGTCGCACTGGGGATGCAGGCCAAAACCCCGGCTCCCACTACTTCCGTTAGTAGGGGGGTTTCGAGAAGTGACGATGTAAATATGCTGGCCAGGGCAATACATGCAGAATCAAAGGGGGAGCCCTATACAGGCCAAGTGGCCGTGGGGGCCGTAATTTTAAACAGGGTCAGGAGTGCTAAATTTCCTAACACCATTGCAGGCGTAGTCTATCAACCCTGTGCATTTGAGCCTGTTAAAAGGGGTACCATTAACGAAACTCCGGGGGATTCAGCCTACAAGGCTGCTAGCGACGCTTTAAATGGGTGGGACCCAACCGGTGGAGCCTTATATTTTTGGAATCCTGCAACAGCTACCAGTATGGTCAAGAACTGTTACCCTGCGTATAGGTAGACATGTCTTTGGAAATTAGAGAGGGGTGGTTAGGTGAAAAAATATGCTTTACCTATAATATTGGCCCTAGCACTAATAGTTACTGGCATTTGGGGCTATTACCAATATAATGAGAAAAATGATTATCACACATATTTAGATATACAGTTTCAAAGGCAATTTTATGACCTAATAGGCCATGTGGAAAATGCCCAAGTTGATTTGGCAAAGGCTATGGTATCTGGTGGAAGTAAGGATATTATTAAATATTTGAATGATACAATATTTCAATCCTATAGGGCACAAGATAAATTAACACAATTACCCTTTGATCATGGTGGAATTCGTAGAACTGAAAGTTTTTTAAATCAACTAGGGGATTATTGTACAGCTATGGTAAATAAGAGTTTAGAAGGAGTTGTATTAGAGGAGAGCGAGATAAAGACGCTTGGCGAATTGCAAAATTATGCAAATATATTATCTCAACAATTGATAGAATTACAAGGGCAGATTGTAAAAGGCGGTGTTAATTTTGGAGACTTACGAAGGGAGGGGAATAGGAGCCTATCAGAGTTAAATAATCGAATGAAGGAGTTTAATTTAATAAACTTTGAAGAGAAGGTACAGGATTATCCAGAATTAATATATGATGGCCCCTTTTCAGAACATTTGCAGGGTGTTAAGCCAAAATTAAAGGGAGAAAAAATAAAGGAAAATGAAGCCCTAGATATAATTCGAAAGCATTTTAATAAGGATGAAATAGGGGATATACGGCTTGTGGGTAAAACAGAAAACACACCTATTCCTGGTTATCATGTGCAGGGCTATGGAAAAGAGGACGGGGATATTTCCTTTGTTATAACTGAAACCGGGGGTAAAATACTTTGGTATTTGAACCCAAGACCCATAGGTGAAAGCAAATTGGATTTAGATAATGCTATAAAAAAAGCAGATGAATTCCTTAAAAAAGAGGGCTATAAAGATATGGTCTCTACCTATACAACATCATATGAAGGACAGGCTGTGATAAACTTTGCATATGAGGATGGGGATGTTATTGTTTATCCGGATTTAATTAAGGTTAAGGTTGCCTTAGATAACGGAGAAATTATAGGTTTGGAAACACAGGGCTATTTAACAAACCACCAAGAAAGGAATATAGGGGAACCAGGTGTAAGTGTCCAGGAGGCCAGGCAAAGACTATCTAGCGGGGTGGAGATTGAAGAAATAAGGCTAGCTATTATCCCAACTCCCGGTAAAAAGGAAGTTCTATGCTATGAATTTAAAGTAAGCCATGGTAAGGATAGGTATCTTATCTATATAGATGCTAATGACGGTCAACAAAGACAAATGTTACTATTAATAGATAATAAGGATGGAACTTTAACAATTTAGCATTATCTTATATCCTATACTTGAAGAAAAATATGGTATAATATAAAATTAAGAAAAGTCACTAGAAAACTATTATATATAAGGGGGAAAAACCATGTATTTTGCAACATATGCTCAAAATAATAGGGAAGCTATTGGAATTATAAACCCAGAGACTAGGAGGATAATACCCGTAACTTGTATTTTGGGGGATAATACCGGCGGTACCATGTTAGGCTTTATTGAAAATTGTAATGGGGAAATATTAAATAAAATTGCCGCTTTTATAGGGGATGATGGGAACTGGTCACAAGTTTCTATAGATTGTGATGATTTGCAGCTATGTGCCCCCATTCCACAAGCAAGGCGAAATATAATATGTTTGGGCCTAAATTATAGAGATCATGCGGAGGAACTTAAAGATTCCCTAGGGAAACAAGCAGAGCTATCTAAGGCACCCGTTTATTTTACTAAGATGGCTTCCCATATTATTGGTTGCACAGACTATATAGACAACCATAGTGGTGTAACTTCGGAGATTGATTATGAGGTTGAATTAGCTGTAATAATAGGCAAGGAAGGTAAAAATATCTCCATCACACAGGCAGAGGACTATATTTTCGGATACTCTATATTAAATGACCTGACAGCGAGGGATTTGCAAAAAGATCATAACCAGTGGATGAAGGGAAAAAGCTTAGATACATTTACAGCAATGGGTCCCTGGATTGTACATAAAAGCAAATTACCCCTTCCAATAAAGTTAAATATTACATGCAAGGTAAATGACGAGTTAAGGCAAAATTCTAATACAAAAAATTTAATCTTTGATATTCCCTACATAATTAGTAATTTATCAAAAGGGATGACATTAAAGCCTGGCGATATTATTGCTACAGGTACTCCGGAGGGCGTAGGCATGGGTTTCAAGCCCCCCAGGTATTTGAAATCAGGGGATAGGATTGTTTGTAGTATAGATAAAATAGGTGAATTAGTGAATATTTTAAAATAACAATGGAGGCAAATAAAATGCAACCCCTGTTTGAAACGCTGGATGACATGGGGTGGCTTTATTAAAAGACCTTAGAAAATCACCATATTATTACCCCCTAAACCATAATAGGAATTTAGGGGGTAATATTTTTTAAATTGCGGCTAGACTTATCATTAAATATATTTACAGTTAAAGTTAAACATTAAGTTTAACTAAAGAATGTTGAAAAAAAGGGATTGGATATTTAAAGTTAATGTTTTGGATTAAGTTTAATCAGTAAAACCCGGCTTATTGTTTATAGATGGATGGCTAAGACCTTAAATATCATATGAAAATTACAGGTATTTCATGGAAAACAGGTCAAGGTGGTTTGCATTAATGTTGACCATGAACATTAATAAAGGAGTATTGCAAAATACACCTTTGATACTTAAAGTTAAGCTATAAGATTAAGTCTTTAAACCCATTCTAATCAGAAACTCTCTTCTCCCATATTGAAATCTATAAAAAAATTCTTTAGGCTTGTGAGAATGGTCACATACATGTGAATTTTTATGTTGTAAAATCAAGCTAAGACAGGAGTAGGTTAGGATATATCCCCCCTTGGGTGGCGGAAATAATTTTAATTACATTCTTGCAAGACGGTCAAGCTTTTATTAAATAATAAGGGAGATGATTATAATGGCGATTAGAAAGATTATCCAAATAGATGAGGGAAAATGTGATGGTTGTGGTTTATGTATACCTAACTGTGCCGAGGGCGCCCTACAAATTGTTGATGGAAAGGCCAAAATTGTAAAAGATATTTATTGCGATGGATTAGGTGATTGTTTAGGCCATTGCCCCCAAAATGCTTTAAGTATTATAGAAAGAGAAGCAGATGAATTTGATGTTGAGGCAGTAAAGGAATTTTTGGCTAGCCAAGGAAAAACATTTGAACCAGATGAGGGGGGACTATCAAGTCAGCAGAATCAGACTGAAGATTGTGATTGTCCAACTCAGGGGGTTAAAAATTTCATTGCTAGAAATAATGGTGGGGGATGTCCAGGTAGCAGGCCTGTGCAGATGAATGGGGAAAAGGATGTTAATGAGACTGCCATAAAAACCGATGATATCGAAATACGGATTAAGTCACAATTAAGGCATTGGCCTGTACAGCTAAGTTTAGTTCCGGTAGATGCCCCCTATTTTGATAGGGCAGAACTCTTGATAACAGCAGATTGTGTACCTGTTGCATATCCAGATTACCATCTTGACCTTTTAAAAGGTAAAGTTGTTGTTATCGGTTGCCCTAAATTAGACGATAATAGATCTTACGCAAACAAGCTAACAGAAATCACTAAAAGAAACAATTTGAAATCTATAACTGTTGCCTATATGGAGGTGCCTTGTTGCCAGGGAATTGTAAGATCAGCTGAAATTGCAGTAGCAAATTCTGGTAAGAATATTAGATTAAATAAGGTTAAAATTAGCCTGGAAGGAAAAAAACTATAATATTGTTATTTTAGTATCCTACATTAAGTTGACATTAATGTGGGATTTTTTTATTTTTTTGTTATAATGTAGTTAATTGGTTAAAAATAAGTATATATATAGTAAAGGTTATTGGAGGCAGGTATTGTGAGAAAAGTTACTTTTGATTATTCCAAAGCATTGGATTTTTTAAATAATGATGAATTAATTACCTTGCAATCGAAAATTTCTCTAGCTCATGAAATTTTACATAATAAAACTGGAAAAGGTAATGATTATCTAGGCTGGTTAGATTTGCCTGACACCTATGATAAAGATGAGTTTAAGAGAATACAATCATCAGCACAAAAGATACGGGATGATTCCGATATTTTTCTTATAGTAGGTATTGGGGGTTCTTATCTGGGTGCTAGGGCAGCAATTGAAATGTTAAACCATGGATTCTATAATATTTTACCCAAGGAATCAAGGAAGGGTCCTGAGATACATTTTATGGGGCATAACATGAGCGCCAAATATTTTGAGGACTTTTTAGACTTATTAGATGGGAAGGATATTTCCCTCAATGTTATTTCCAAATCCGGCACTACTACTGAACCAGCGATTGCCTTTAGAATACTAAAAGACTATATGGAAAAAAGGTATGGTAAAAAGGGTGCCAGTAAAAGAATTTATATTACCACAGATGGGGAAAGGGGTGCCCTAAAAACAATGGCATCTTATGAGGGCTACAAAACCTTTGTAATCCCTGATGATGTGGGAGGAAGATATTCAGTATTAACTGCCGTAGGTTTATTACCTATTGCCGTAGGAGGAATAGATATAAAAGCAATTATGGATGGGGCTTATAATGCCTATCTTGATTTAAAAGAAGTCCAGCTGGATGTAAATCATAGTTACCAGTACGGAGCTTTAAGAAATATTTTTTACAAGAGGGGAAAGCTTATTGAAATATTAGTGCAATATGAGCCTTCATTGTTTTATATGGGGGAATGGTGGAAACAATTATTTGGTGAAAGCGAAGGAAAGGACTTCAGGGGAATTTTCCCTGCAACAGTAAATTTTTCTACCGATTTACATTCTATGGGCCAGTATATACAGGAGGGCAGGAGACATATTTTTGAAACAACTTTACATATTGAAAATACCGAAACAAAAATTTGTGTTCCTAAAAATGAGGATAATTTAGATGGCCTGAATTATCTGGCAGGAAAAACAATAGATCATATAAATAAAAATATTTTTCAGGCAGCATTAATGGCCCATA
>CAZUTD010000075.1:5749-7226 GCA_964623185.1 uncultured Clostridiaceae bacterium | reverse complement strand
ATCATGGGTAAGTATTGCCCCACCACCAAAAAATATTAGAAAAAATCGTATAAATCCAGAAAGCACTAAAATACCATAAGCAGTTTTTGCACCGAAAGCCTTGCCTAAGATAATCAGGCCTATAAAAAATAAGGGGATATTTATGGCTAGATTAGTTATATCAATGGGTATGCCCATCATGTTTTCCACAATTATAGCAAAGCCTGTTACACCACCTGGTGCAACCATATTGGGTTTTAGAAAAAAATTAAGACCCATGGCCATAAAAGCACAGCCCACTGCGATTCCAATATATTCAATTATTGTTTTATAATTTATTTTAGTCAATAGCAATTCCCCCAAATCCAAGTACTAGCCCTTAATAATTACTCTAATCAAAAAATGTGGTAAAACCGTCATTCTTTTAATTCGCCAAGGTTCCTTCAACAACCTGTAAAACCATTCTAGACCTAACCGTTGAAATATTTTCGGGGCCCTTTTCGCTTTACCTCCATAGATATCAACACTTCCCCCGACACCCATGGCTAAACTACAATCCAATTCTTCCCTGTGCTGATAAATCCACTTTTCTTGTTTAGGTGCCCCAAGACATACAAATAAAATATCTGGCCTCCTAGAGTTTATAAGGGTAACAATATCTTTTTCATCTTCCTGTTGAAAATATCCATGATGAAAACCAGCTATTTTAATTCCCTGGTATTTGCCTTCTATATTTTCACATGCTATTTGTGCTATCCCAGGTTTTCCCCCAAATAAAAAAATGGACTTGCCCTCCTCACCGCAATAGGCTAACAACTTGTCCATTGTATCTATCCCGGTAATCCGTTCCTTTAAACCCAAGCCCTTTATTTTTGAGGCAATCAATAAACCTATGCCATCTGGCAGGACCAAATCTGCCCCCTCTATCGCTTGCATCAGATCCTTATCTTCCTGGGCCAACATAACAATTTCTGGATTGGGTGTATAAACTATTTTCATAGAAGATTGGTTGAGAAAGCCTCTTAGTTTGATAAAGGCTTCTTCTTTAGAAATTAAATCTATATATGTACCTAGTATCCTTACCCGTTTCCTCATATTTCTACCCCTTCTTCTATAAAGCTATTGAAAATTTCCATATTCATTTCCATTTTTTTATGTAAGTTAATTTTGCTTTCCTCCAACATATTTATATGTTGGTCTCTTTGTTTAAGCACACCATCTATTGTGGCCCACAGATGAATAATATCTAATTTTTCAATAATACCACCGTTTTTTTGGTTGACTATCTTCAAAAAGTTTTTTATCTTTACATCATATTCCAGGCCTACCATCGGCACTCCGACCATAGTTGCAAAAATAAGTGAATGTAGGCGCATACCTAATAAAAGATCCATTTTGCCTATTATCCCCATTATTTCACTAGGCCTATACTGGCTTTCAATAATCTTTGGTGTTCCCTTCATTAGGGCTTTTATTTCCCGGGAAATAGTGACATCAT
>CAZUTD010000075.1:2647-5739 GCA_964623185.1 uncultured Clostridiaceae bacterium | reverse complement strand
AATAATCAGCAGTTTTTGCAATTATCTCCTTATGGGTTGTCCCTTTTCCCCAAGGCCTCACGGATATGCCTACCCACCTATCGATATTATCCATTTCCTCTTTCTGCATTATTTTTTCAATTTCTTCAGCTTGTGCTTTTTTTAATCCGAAGGCAATATCTGCTGTTATACTTATTTCCTTTTTTATACCCAGGGACTGCATATATTCCTTAGATTCATAGTCCCTGACCGTAATAACATCTACTCTGTTAACAATAGCCTTGACAATTTTCCTGTTAATATATCTGTTAATAGGGCCAAATCCATTACCATAAAACATTAGCTTCTTGCCCATTTTTTTAGCTAAAAAAATAATGGCCGAATAATACAGTAAAGACCGGCTGCTGGTCACATCTTGTAATATGGACCCGCCACCGCTAATAACAAGGTCTGATGTTTTTATAGCTTTTATTACCTGGGTAAAATTATTTCTACTAACAGCAGAAACATCATATTTTGCAAGAGTATCTTTAACATTATAACTTAAGACCGTTAAGCTGGCATCCGGCACTACTGTTTTTATCTGTTGAATAATGGCCTCTAAAATTGCATCGTCACCTGTATTTTGAAAACCGTAATAGCCAAACAAAAATATTTTTTTCATCTATTTTTTTCCTCTCCTACCCCTTTGAATTAAACAAAGTATGGATTGTTTTGGCAAATTATCAGCTAGTTTTTTCCTGGGTTAAATATTTTGCCCTGATCCTACGAAACAATCTTATGCCTATTTCAAATAAGATAATA
Source organism: uncultured Clostridiaceae bacterium (assembly GCA_964623185.1). Classification (GTDB taxonomy): domain Bacteria; phylum Bacillota; class Clostridia; order Peptostreptococcales; family Natronincolaceae; genus CAYMGQ01. Next base: position 4,956 of record CAZUTD010000075.1, on the reverse strand, counting down.
TATACTGCACCCAAAACTATGGCGAAAATTAGGGAATACAAGGTGCGTATAACCGATAAATACACGGGGGTTCTTAAATGGCTGAATGTATTAGCAATCGATGTTTGTCCGATAATTGCGGCCAGCCCGGAAATAAAGATCAAGTCCTTAATTTTGTTCCTAGCAAAATAAATTCCTAACATTAATGCTGGAAAGGCAATTAGGAATTCCTTGTTCCTGGGTCGGGCTAGAAGATTCTCCTCCAGCATATTTCTAGCAATCAACTCGATGGAGGAAGGTTGGATGATTTTACTCTCATGTCCAGTCCTAGCCATGTATATAAATCCTACCCCGGCTAAGACCATGGCCATAATCACATAAATAATCTTTATATCTTCGAAAAGAAAGTCTTTTATATCATCAAATTTGAGACCTGGTTTTTGATTAGCTTGGATTGTTTTCCTATAGCCAAAATAAGCAAAATAAATTATAACAAATATCATCATAGGAAGCATCTGGCTTAATTTTACGCCCCTAAATATATCCATCTCTAATAAATATTCTATATTGGACAAGAGACCTGCTATAAATAATCCGCCTAGAAGTGAAATGCTTGATATTAAAATCAAATCCCTGGATGCATATAAAATTTGTTGGGATAGCTTTTTCTTTTCCTTGCCCCCATATAAATATTCATAAGTCTTCTTGCAGAAATATACCATAGCCAAGGAAGGAAAGACAATAGACGCTATTAATGCCATTATTTTATCCATTAACATTGGTCTTACAACAAAACCCACGCCTGTAAATAGAATGCCCCCAGCCAAGGCGCTATATTGCACTTTTTTGCTTATCCTGACTAATGAATCTAATAATAAAATTGCCGCAGCAATAATTCCTCCACTCATTAAAATCTGTTTTGAAATCCTCACTCTCAGAGGGGGGAGGCTACTACTCCTACCCAAAGTCATGCCATGCCTTGCAATCCTAGTTTCAAATCTTTTAAACAGGTTTTCATACTCCTTATAGTCAGTTATATAATTAAATTTATTATACCTTGTTGTTAGTCCGTCTGTTTTAAAGGGTTTGAAAAATATAAACCTAACATTCCTTTCAGTTACGGCCCTATATAGGGCATTTTCTATTTCTTCAGCACCCTCGTAATTAAAATATCCAAACCTTTGCTGGATATATGGCCAAATAGAAAATACTCTTACCGCCCTATAGTCTAAACTTCTTGCTAGTAAATGTAGGCCCTCTTGTTCAATATGGCTCCTTTGAACAGAATTTTCAATTAAGCCTGCCTTTATATCCCTTGCTAACATATACTTAGTTAATAAGTCAAGCTCATCAGGGTAGCCTAATACTTCACCCCCGCTGAAAATAAATACTGGGGGCTCCATTCCATAGTGTTCTAAATCATTGAATGTTCTTTCCATATAATTTGTGTCCGTCCATTCCTTATATGTATAAGGCCTAGGAAGAACCCTTAATCCACTAGCTTGGATTAGGTCAATTTTATTTTCATCAAAACCAAATCCAACCTGCATTAATTTTGAAGAAAAAGGTTTTTGCCTTGGCATATATAACTTTCCATTCATATCCTCAACTTTAAAATCGTTTTTATATAAGGCATCGTTTATAGTGCCCTTTAGTAATATTGCATAATCTTTCTCATTACTTAGTATTTCAAATCTATCAGGTTTATACCTGCTTATTAAACCCTCGTAAATAAAGTTATATACATCCTGCGATTGGGTTAGTATCATTAAATCAAATTCATCTATTTTCCCACCCTCGGCATAATCTACTAGACCTGAGGGATAAATTTCCTTCCAGTTTGACACCTGTTTAATTTCCCAGCCCATAACAACTTCCAGTTCTTCATTATCCATTATTAAGGATTCTAAATTTTCTTCCTGGAGGCCAACATACTCGACACCTAGGCCTTTAAACTTTTCAAACCACCAGCTTAAAGATTCATCAGACTGTTGGGCCATGTCATTAAACTCACCATAATCTAAAACCACATCTACAAGCTTATTATTTGATTCAAGAGTGATTCTTGAAACTAGGGTGGAGCCAAGAACTAGTATGCTTATTATTAGTATTGCTAGTAGTACAGGGTTTTTCCTCATTAAAAGCACCTCATCAATTTATATTTTCATCCAAAGATATTGTTTTTATATAATTTTATCCAAAGTTTAAAACCATAAACCTATGCCCCTATTCCTAATAAATATCCACTCAAGTATCCAATATTTTATTTTGAATAAACGGGCCTATCTTTTTTCCTTTTTCTATGGTTTTGTATAATTTTATACTTGAGT
>CAZUTD010000075.1:0-2637 GCA_964623185.1 uncultured Clostridiaceae bacterium | reverse complement strand
TGCCAAAGGCACAACTGTACCATATACAATTATCACATTTAAAGCAAAACGCCTAGTAATCGATAGGATTCCCATACGGTCTAACAAATCCTCCGATATAAAAATAACAAGTGGATGGCTTAAATAAATATAATACGAAGCCCTGCTAATTGCTTGTAGGGATTTATTTAGTATGCTGTCTTCTTTCTGTGCGACGTAATGTGAAACATTGTAAAAAAATATTATCCCAAAAAAGCAAAAACAAAACCATATAAATTCAATATAGAAATTATTTATTGATTTTTCCAGGGCATAATATTGGTAAAATTGATATGCAAAATAAGAACTAATACCTAAATATCCTACCGTAATTAAATGCCGATATTTCCATAGTTTTTTCCCTAAATTATCTAGGTGTATGGCTGTATAACATCCAAATCCAAAGTAAAATACATACCTGCCAAAAAAACGGTCCACATATTCAAAACGAATATATTTTACAGTAAAGAGACTAATGAACAATAGTATAAACAATATGATATTGGGTTTAAAATTTCTAAAAAGGTATAAAAAAATTCCAAATAGTAAATAAAATTGTAGTATTGTTAATATAAAATATAAATGATAACTTATGCTCCCCGTCAACAAACTTTCTATTAAATATCTCCATGAGAAATCTTCATATCCACTATAAATAAAAGAAAAATAGTATATGATAGACCAAATAAAATATGGGATTAATGTAGCTTTAAACCTTTTCATCAGAAAACTTGTATAGTTTAATCTCTTGTCTTTATATGTATAAAACAAGGTTAAGCCACTGATAAAAATAAATGCTGGTGTTGTAAATTTGGCAGCCCTATTTAAAAATGAGAATATTTTCATATGGATACTATGGCTTTGCAAGCTAGATACCGGTATAGCTGTAACATGTACCCATATTACGGATAAGCATGCTATTGCCCTTAATATACTTGCTTCGTCAATGCGTTTCTTCATAAATATCACCATATCCATTGTTATATTATCTTTACTAATCGTACCTTCCCAGTAAAAAGACTCCCCTAATTATACCATAGGAAGTCCAAAGAAAATCATAAACTATTAATTCAAATTATCCATCTATCCTATAGGAGCCTCTAACCATTAAAATCACATAATTATCCAAAGCCCTGACACCTCTACCATCACTTTTGGGCACAATATGTAAATGATTAGCACTAATAGGCTGGTTTTTTTGAATATCTCTTCCGGCTGTTACATTTGCTAAGCCACCACTCGGACTATCAATAGCCACGGCATTTCCGGCACGCAAAATAATTTCTGTACCCTCATCCGCTATAAGGCTTTGCCCAGTTCCTAAGCTAACAATATCAATACCCATTCCATTTTGTCCGCCACTATGTGGATCAGAAGATTGTGACGGTGAAATCTTCTCATCAATATAGAACTTTAACTGTTCTATTCTTTGTTCTACATAAGATAAGGTTACTACGGGATCTTCTTTAGAGCCGGGCTCTATTGTATTAGCATATATAGCCTGTACAATAAAAATTAATATGCCCATAACAATAATTATATTCACTATAGGTTTTTTCCGAATTGCTCCCACCTGTTTCATCCCCTTTATTAATTTAAATAAACAACATAATTAACAATTATACTATATATTTCTAAGAAAGTGAAGTTTATGATAGGTATAACTCAATACAAAAAGGGCCTTTAAAATTATCAAAGCCCTAAAAATCAACTAAACCTAAACTTATTAATAATGCCTCATCAACCTTGGCCATCATTTCTTCATCCAAATGGCCAATCTTTTCTTCCAGTCTTTTCTTATCTATTGTTCTAACCTGCTCCAACAAAATAACCGAATCCTTTGCCAACCCATATTCTGAAGCCTGAATCTCGACATGGGTAGGAAGTTTTGCCTTATTGATTTGGGAGGTAATAGCTATAATTATAACTGTAGGGCTATAGCGATTCCCTATATCATTTTGCACGACTAAAACGGGTCTTACCCCACCCTGTTCAGACCCGATTACTGGACTTAAATCCGCGTAATATATATCACCTCTTTTAATTACCAAATTACTCACACTCCGCCATTTCTGACTCATAATTTTCCAAGGAGGACATATCCAAGCAAAAACCCACCTCTGCAAGTGCCAAATTAATTGAAGCCATTTCCTGATAACCCTTTTTCATTTTTTCGCGCAATTCAATTTTATTTTTTTCCCTAATATACAGTTTCATTGCCTCCCTTATAAATTCACTTCTATTAGTTTTCTCCATCGAAACTATATAGTCCACCTCTTTAAGAAGACTTTCAGGAAGACTAATCATTATCCTTTTAGATTCAGCCATCTTGCACCTCCAGAATCAATGATCTTTTACTATATAAGCAGGACTTCCCCATATTTTTTAATACATTTAATGAGAATTTATGCCCTGCTGAGAAAATTAGGTACAATCACCATATAAACTAGACCCAAGTATCTTAACTGGGTTATACCATATATAAATATTAATAAAAGTATATACTTTAGTATATCATTTATTATATATTACTAGCTATAATTGTGTCAATATTACTAATAAACTAGATAGTGTCAATATTTTGTAGGAAAATAATAATTATACTTTCCCCTTGTTTGA
>CAZUTD010000074.1:0-7323 GCA_964623185.1 uncultured Clostridiaceae bacterium | reverse complement strand
TTAAATTAAGTTTCATTGCCAAGGAAGACCGTATTTTTGTCGTTAATTTGTTTGATGATTCCTTTTCCCTATTCATCTTTTATTACATACCCCACTCCCCGAACAGTTTGGATTATTTTCATGCCAAAGGGTTCTTCGATTTTTGCCCGTAGGTATCTAATGTAGACATCAACCGCATTTGTTTCACCTTGAAAATCATAGCCCCAAATCTTTTCTAAGATTGTTTCCCTATTTAATACAATATTCTTATTTTCTAAAAGGTAATGTAACAAATCAAATTCCCTTTTAGTTAGGTGTATTTGATTATTTTTAACCATTATTTCCCGTTTCATAGGATCTAGGGTTAAATCCCCCAAAATATATTTTTCTGATAATTTGGATGTGGAATTATTAATATTCTTCCTGAGAATAACCCTAATGCGTGCCAAAAGTTCCTCTATGGCAAAGGGTTTAGTTATATAATCATCTGCACCCCCATCAAGACCTGTAACCTTATCTATAACAGTATCTCTTGCAGTAAGTAATATGATGGGCACCTGTGAAAACTGCCTAATCCTCCTAAGTACCTCAATTCCATTTAATTCGGGTAGCATAATATCCAGAATTATAAGGCCGAAGGCATGGGTCCTAGCCTTGTCTAACCCATCCCTTCCATTATAAGCCTTATCTACCTGGTATCCTTCAAATTTTAATTCTAATTCTATAAAACGAGCAATTTTTTCCTCATCTTCAATTATTAGAATCTTCTCCATCTGTTTTCTCACCCTTAACTTCCCTCTTTAATTTTTCAGCAACATCTGCAACTGAATCCATAGCACGATTTACATTATCCTTGCCCAGGTCCGGTCCCTTAAAAGAATACCTACATCCAAAGAAAAGTCCAACAACTAATAATGGTAGGGTAAAATAGAATGCGAAAATTAAAAGCACTACAAGCAGGGTTGCTGGGATTGATATAATGATATTCCCATCCCTAACAGCCTCAAAGTAATTTCGATTACCCCTGCCAACTAGCTTTTTAAAGCCCCTAAAGAGCTTACCCATCAAATCGCCAAAACTACTACCTTTTTGATGCTCATATTTATACCTTTCTTTTTCATTGAGTCTCTTAGATTCCTTGATGTCTTTTGAGCTGTAGTAACCGCCCCCCTTGGGAGCTTGAACACGATTCTGTTTCTCTAGGTTAATAATAGCCTCTAATAAATCACCATTAGTTTCCTCAAGGGCCGCCTTTGCCTCATCATAGGATATATTTGCCCTTTGTCGAAGTTTCTCTACTTGCTCTAAGGTTACCATAATAACTACCTCCATTCCTCTAATATGGTTTTATTATAGCAAGACAAGATTTGAAACCAATATAAGGAAGATTAAAATTAGATTAAAATTTTTAAATTATTTTATTCTCCCCCTGCCATGGGTAAAATCTTACTATTATAAATTTGTTTTAGGAATAGGAGGCTGACAATTAAGGATATTACCTCGGCAATAGGGAAAGACCACCATATAAGGTTAATGTTATTTAGAAAAGATAGACCATATGCCGCGGGTAGGAGGACAACCAGTTGCCTTGAAACGGCCAATATTAGACTTAAGACACCCTTGCCAAAGGATTGGTAAACCGAACTTGAAACTATGGAAATCCCTGCAAAAATATAACTCAAACTTATAATACGCAATGCTGGTACTCCTATACTTAGCATGTCCTCTGATGCATTAAAGAGATACAAAACATATTCGGGAAAAATCTGCACCAAAATTAGGCCTAGTATCATAATGAAGAAGGCATATTTTATGCTTAGCTTGATAGTGTCTACAATCCGGTCCTTATACCTGGCCCCATAATTATAGGCTACAATGGGTACCATCCCATTGTTTAGGCCTATGACCGGCATAAAGACGAAACTTTGTAATTTGAAATATATCCCAAATACAGCAATAGCAGTAGATGAAAATTTGTTTAGAATATTATTCATGCCAAAGGTCGTAATCGATGTAATAGACATCATTAAAATAGACGGAAATCCCACAGCATAGATATCTTTAATAATATCAAAATCTGGCTTTAAGGCCTTTAGTTTTATTTGAATTTCCTTATTATCCCTAATGTTAAGAATAATTGCAAGGATTGCCGCTACAATCTGACCAATAATTGTAGCTAGTGCTGCCCCAGCTGTTCCCATTCTTGGGAATCCTAGGTAGCCAAAAATTAAAATTGGGTCTAAAATAATATTTATAATGGCACCTGTACCTTGTGTAATCATGGTATGCATGGTTCTTCCCGTTGATTGTAATAGGCGCTCAAATACTATCTGCATAAACTTTCCTATAGAACCAATACAAACGATTGATAAATAAGAAATACCGTAACCAATGATTTGACTATCCTGTGTCTGGGATATAAAGAACCACCTAGTAAAGAATATCCCAAAGATTAAAAATATGAGATAGCTCATTAATGCTAATAAAACCCCATTATTAGCAAGTTTGTTAACCCGTTCATAATTCTTTTCCCCTAAGGCTCTTGAAAGAAAAGCATTCATTCCAACGCTTGTTCCCACTGCTACTGCAATCATCAGGTTTTGTATTGGAAATGCTATTGAAACCGCAGTAAGGGCATCCTCGGATAGCCTAGCAACAAAAATGCTATCCACCACATTGTAAAGAGCCTGCACAAACATTGATATCATGATTGGTAGGGATATGTTTATTAGTAATTTATTAACTGGCATAAATCCCATTTTATTTTCTGTATTTTCCATGTCCTTCTCCTTTTTGCAATGACTTTTATGATGATATTTTTATAAAACAAGGATACAAGCTAGTAATTTCATTGCAATTGTATCACAATTTCCTGACCATACAAAGCACTAGTATTTATTGTATGATAGCCTTAATTTTTTCTACCAACCCCTCCCATGAATGTGATTTTATTATGTCTTGCAAGTCCTTGTGACATTCTCTTTTTTCTTTAATTTTTTCTATTTGTGATAGGATTGCTTTTTTCAGATTTTCCTTAAACTCCGGTAAATCCGCCTCCACTGGCTTGTCAATATCATATAACCTTGGAATTGGAACATATTTAATAATGCCCCCATCCCTTATTTTCTCGCCCAAAAGCGTCATCAATGCTTCTATCTCTGTCGTAACCACATAGAGGCCACAGGCAAGACTTTCTATGGCCATTAAACCCAATCCCTCATAATAGGAAGGCATAAGAAATATATCTTTTTTCCTGAGTTCGTCCCCTAGGGCTATTTGATTTTTAACATTATATACTCTTATGGTCTTATCCCCTTGGATATATTTTTCTAATTTTTTTGCATTTATAGGGTCGGGGCTCCCTATAATATCTAGGCTAAGATTATCTACCCCAAGTGTTTTATAAACCTCTATCAATTCATAAATCCCCTTGGACGGATCAATCTTTGCACAAAAAACGAGGCGGATTTTATCATCATATTCCTTTATTTTTGGAGGATAGAATATTTCTTGATTAAAGCCTCCCCCTATGGAAATTAGTTTGTCTTTATCCACCCCATAGACTTCTATAATTTCAGCCTTTTGTTCTTCTGATGCAGTAAGAATCATATCCAAATCATGTATTTTACCTACATGATTTTGTTTGATAGAGGGGTTCATTCTTGCCTGCCTTAAATCCGTATTATGGCATAAACCAACAATTCTTGTATGGGGAAATACTTCCCTCACCAAGGAGGTTAAAATCCAAAGATGGTGAGCAAAGATTATGTCCGGCATAAAATCTTTTTTTGCTTGCAACAATCTTTTTTTAAAAGCCTCCTTCCAAATACCTATCATTTCCTCATCCATTGACGAATACAAGGTGTTTTCGTAGGGCATTACATCGCTCATGCCAACAATGGGAAAGGCTAGCTCTTCAGACTTGAAAAACACGGGGTACTGGTCGTCCTTGTCTAAATCGTCCCAGATAAATTCATCCTGAAGGGCAAAGACAGCTTTTTGCTTATATCTATACTTTTTAAATCCCTTTATTAAGTTAGTAAAATATACACCTGAACCCGTTCTAGCGGGCAATTGCGCCAAAATATGCAACACTTTCATATGACAATTTTCCTCCATATTTTATTTTGTTTTTTAAAATGCTTATTTTATATTATCAATAGCCACCTCATCCGTGGACACCGACCCACTTAGTGAAAGCGCTTTTAACAATAGGCCAATTATTTTAAACAAGTCCCTTAATCTATCGATGTCTTTAATCACTCCTATAGATTCAAAATGTAATTCATAGTTGCCTTTTGATAGATTATTATTAAAATAGCCCTCATCATCCCTAATTTCAAGAAAAAATCTTGCCTGTTTGCTTATTAGGTCCCTAATAACATCTATGGAAAATATCTCTCTTATTTTCACCTCATTGTTTCCCTTGATAGCAAAATCCCTATCAAAATTTCCTTCCCCTGTTTCAATAAGTTTTGCACCAAAAATTTTGCCCATATTAGTAAATATACTTTTTTTATGGACTTTGAATTGCAGTCCATCCAATGTTTTAAGGGGGACTCTGATTCGTGTGTATGTAGTAGTGGATTTTCCCGTTGACCGGCTAAAGCGGTCTAAGATTATTGTCCAGTTTTCGTACTTTACAATTACCTGCTTGCTTTTCCAGAATCCCCTATCTATATATTCCCCACCTATCTCATCAGCAAACTCTTTCCAAGCATCTGTATCAGATATAAATATTTTTTTAAAAAGACCCAAATGACCACCCCTCCCCATAGGAAATAATAGTTTATAATTTTATCAATTTTTCTCCATAAAAACATTTTATCATAATAATAGGTCGAAATATAATTTTACTTAAACAATAAATGGGTATAATATGAAAATAAGAATTTTTTTACAAAGGAGATCCTAATGAAAAATACTGCAATCATTATTTTTATTCTAACTTACTTATTGCTATTAATCCTACCCAAAATCAGGGCCTATATAGCCCTTAGTTCTGCCCTAAGTTTTATTGTCCTAGGTATATTGTCTATTGAGAAAGCCCTAATTGCTATTGATTGGAATGTAATTCTAATGATTACAGGTACCATGGGGATTGTTTTTTTGTTTATTGAATCAAAAATGCCTGCTTTACTAGCTGATTTAATCCTTGAAAAAACACCCAATGTAAAATGGGCTATTCTTGCCCTGTCATTATTTGCGGGCCTTATTTCCGCCTTTATAGACAATGTGGCAACCGTCCTAATGGTTGCACCTGTAGCCCTAGATATTTGTAAGAAACTAAAAATTTCACCTGTTACCAGCATAATCGCCATTGCAATTTCCTCAAACCTTCAGGGTGCAGCAACATTGGTGGGAGATACAACTTCAATCCTTCTAGGCGGATATGCAAATCTAGACTTTTTAGATTTTTTCTTTTTCCGTAATAGATTAGGTATATTCTGGGTTGTGCAAGCTGGAGCCCTGACTTCAACCCTGGTACTTATATATATTTTGGGAAAAAATATTCAACCAATAAATTCGCTTGACAGAACACCTGTTGAAGACTTTTTCCCCTCTATATTATTATTGGGAATGGTTGTCCTTCTTATAATCGCTTCATTTATTCCCAATACTCCTAAAACAATTAATGGTCTTATATGCATAAGTTTATTTTTACTTGGCCTAGTAAAGGAGTACTACAAAAGAAAAAATCTGACCTATATAGCCAAGGCATTAAAATCAATAGACTATTTCACTGTCTTACTGCTCATTGGCTTATTTATTGTAGTGGGGGGCTTGGTAGAGGTAGGTATAGTGGATGATATTAGTAAGTTGTTTATAAGATTTGGCCATAATGATATATTTGTAATCTATTCCCTCTTACTTTGGGCCTCGGTTTTCTTCTCTGCCTTTATTGACAATATACCCTATGTAGCTACTATGCTGCCAGTTGTTACTAGTATAGCCAGTATCCTAAATGTAGAGCCCTATATCCTATACTTTGGTTTGCTTTCAGGGGCGACTTTGGGTGGTAATCTTACTCCTATCGGAGCTTCAGCAAATATCACAGCACTTGGTATCCTCCGTAGAGAGGGTTATGAAGTTAAGGCATCCGAGTTTATGAAAATTGGTGTCCCCTTTACCCTGGCAGCAGTTATAACAGCCTATCTTATCCTGTGGCTTGCATGGTCCTAGGAAGACTTTTTTGACAAATGTATATAAATAGTTTAGTATTAAAGTATTGCGCTAAAATATAGTTTAGCATTAAAGTATTAGGAGGTTTTATCGTGCTAGAGGCAAGTGTTGCCATGCATCTAAGAAAAACACATTATAGGATGACCCAAATAATGCGTGAAAAAATAGATGAATATGGTCTATCTTTCAGGCTCTTACATATTGTAACCCTGATAAATAAAAATCCCGAAATTACACAAAAACAACTGTCGAAAGAAATGAAATTAACCCAGGGGGCCATAAGTAGTTCTATTAAGAGGTTAATTAAACTAGATATAATTGAACAAACACCCCTGGAGAAAGATATGCGTTATAACCGGCTGCTTCTTACCGAAAATGGCAAGTCCATCATCGAGGATTGTAAGGAGCGTTTGCATAATAGGTATCAAGATATGTTTTTTAATTTTACCCATGATGAATTAAAAGACTTTAATATCTTTTTGAAGAAAATCAATGCCAATTTGGATGAAATTACCCAACAGGATAATGAAAATATTTAAACGAGTAGGAGGGAGAACTTGAAAAGACTATTACCTTATATGAGAGAACATATAAGCTATGCTATTTTAAGCCCAATATTAATGATTTTAGAAGTTTTGGGGGATATTGCTGTTCCTTACCTTATGTCTAGGATAGTAGATATAGGTATAAGGAATCAAGATATTCAATATGTAATAAAAATCGGAATTATTATGATTCTTACTGCATTACTGGCTATGGTGTTTGGTATTTTAAGTGCCCATTGTGGTGCAAGGGCAGGCTATGGCTTTGCCTCGGAAATAAGGCTGGAAACCTTTAAGAAGGTACAAGGCTTTTCCTTTGCAAACCTGGATCAGTTTTCTGTTTCCTCCTTAATAACCAGACTTACAAATGATATAAACACGCTGGGACAAGTAACCATGATGTCTTTGCGTATGGGGGTCAGGGCCCCCTTTATGATGATATTTGCACTCGCCATGTCCTTTACCATAAATTCGTCCTTGGCCATGATATTTGGTGTTTCAATTCCCATTACTATAATTATAGTAATAATAGTGCTTACTAAAGCAAGACCCTTGTTCCTTGAAATCCAGTCAAGGGTTGATGGTGTCAACGCTATTATCAAGGAAAACTTGGCAGCTA
>CAZUTD010000073.1:4582-7327 GCA_964623185.1 uncultured Clostridiaceae bacterium | reverse complement strand
TTGTCCTGTTAGTTTACTATAAATAAATACCCCGCCTATAATAGGGAGGATTGACCAAGCTGTTTTTCCGAAGAGTCCAAACCCAAACATTGTAAAAATCACAGCGATGGATGAACCTCTGAAGTGGACCTTGTTAATAATTAAAACTGCATATCCAATAAGCCCAACAATGGCTGCGTTGACCAAGGCTGGTCCTACTCCCCCCACTACCATATAGTCTGTTATAAGCATTCCGGGCGCTGTAAAAATTCTCCTTAATCCTTCTACAAGCTGATTCAGTGGTTGTAATGATAGACCCATGGCCAGCATAATTAGCAAAAAGGGTAAAATGGTTAGTTCTATTCTTTTTTGTTTTATGAATTTGATTTTTTCTGGATTAATTATCATTATTTCTTCTATCTCCTAAATTTTTTACTTTCTATTATAACAAAAAGATTATAAAAAAGGTAGCAATTTGTTTTCGGGTTAGCTTGTGAAAAAAAGATGGGTAATAATATTGAAATTGCAATTAATCATATGGGATACAGTTTGCCATGGATAATATTAATGATAGTTAATGATTAAATTGGGTAATTAAGGTTATAACGGGGGCAATGGTAAAGGATAGTATTTTACATAAATCTATCTATTATGCAAAGGAGTGGGGGGTTGGTTTGATGCCTATACTTTTATCTATATTATTTTTTATAGCATTTGGAATCTACTTATTTTTTGGTATATATATTATCCAACAAAATATAAAGGCAGACCTTAACAGGATATTTCTTGGTATATGTATTTCATTATGTTTCTGGTCTTTGGGATTTGCCGTGGCAAATTCGGCACCTGATATAGAAACCTGTCTTTTATGGAGACGGGTATCTGCTATTGGTTGGGGAAGTGTATATAGTTTTTTGCTCCACTATACCTTGGCCCTGGTCAATAAACATGGTACAGGCAAAAAAATAAAATTATGGTGGCCTATTTATATACCTGCAATATTTTCTATCTATGCTTTTGCCTTGTCTAGTCAAATAATTTCTTCCCAGTTCAATCTTATATATACTGATTACGGATGGGTTAATGTCGCTGTTAAAAATAAGTGGACTATATTTTTTAACTCTTATTATATAATTTATGTGCTTGCCTGTCTGTTTTTATTACTTAAGATGAGAAGAAAAACCCCAGATATTAATGTGAAAAAACTAGCTAACCTTATCATGGTTACAACTGCAATCTCTTTATTACTGGGCACATTGACCGATGTGGTCCTGACTTCCTTTTTATCTAAACCCTTGCCACAAATGGCACCTATTTTCACCCTTATACCTATTACAGCCACATATTACAACATAAAAAAATACGACTTTATGGAGACCGAAGAGGGGGATAAGGGAGACCTAATACTAACCCACAAGACAAGGAGAAAATTATATTATCATTTAATAACGGCTTATATAGGAGGGGGATTACTTAGCACCCTGTCATATTTTTTGGGCCATATGATTGCTGTAAATGAAGGCCTAGAATCAAATTTATTTGCTGGCATATCCTTATTTACCCTGGGGATTGTCATGTTGTTGATTCAATTAATCAAAGACGAGGATATTAAATCAGGACTAATGCTGCTAATCATGATTGTGAGTATCCCGCTTATTCTTATAAGGTATGTCTGGTATGCTGGTATAACTGTATGGGTAATCCCTATAATTTTAATGACCGCATCTTTGACATTTAATACCAGGACCCCACTTGCCCTGATTACTATCACATCCATTATCACCCAGTTATTCATTTGGAGGAATTCATCTACCAATATTATTTTATTTGATGAATTTGACCATCTTATTAGGATTGGCTTATTTATAATTACATTTTGGTTGGGGTCTTTCGTGAATAAAACCTATACTGAACGCTTGGATGAAAATATTTATCGGGCTAAGTTCCAAAAAATTGTTTCAGAGGTTTCTTTTAGCTTTGTCAATATAAATCAATCGAATATGGGCCAACATATTAATGGAGCCTTGGAAAAGGTGGGAAGGTTTTTTGGGGTTGATCAATCTTATGTTTGCTTAATAAAATCGGAAGATTATTCGGCAGAATCTATATATGTATGGGGTGAAGAAACAGGAAGTAGTGCGGCTGATACCCTTAAGGAACTTTGTATGGGTGGGGCGGATTGGTGGGTGAATCAATTATATAATAAAAGGTTAGTCTCTATATCTGATATCAATGAATTGCCCAATGAAGCGGTAAGGGAGAAGGCAATACTTAGGAAAAATAAGCTTAGGTCAATTATGATAATTCCAATTATGGAAAAAGAGGAGCTTATTGGTTTTATAGGGCTTAGTACAAAGGGGTCTGCAAAAAACTGGACAAATTATCATGGCGAATTACTTAAAATTTTATCAAACTTGCTTATTGATGCCCTAGTTAAAGTTAGGTCGGAAAAAGAGATAGAATACATGGCCTACTATGATATACTTACAGGCTTACCCAACCGTATCTTATTTTCAGACAGGCTTTCACAGGCAATCCACCTGGCTAAACGAAATGAAAAACTACTGGGTGTCCTCTTTATGGATTTGGATAGTTTCAAGGTAATAAATGATACCATGGGGCATAAAGCAGGAGATACCCTGCTTAAGTCCGTGGGACACAATCTACTTGCCACCTTAAGAAAAACTGATACTGTTGCTCGTTTTGGGGGCGACGAATTTCTGATTTTAATAAACAATGTGAATAGCAGGGAAGATATTATCAAGG
>CAZUTD010000073.1:0-4572 GCA_964623185.1 uncultured Clostridiaceae bacterium | reverse complement strand
GACCCCTTCTATATCAAGGAGCAAAGGTTTTTTGTTACGGCCAGTGCAGGGATTTCGCTTTACCCAACTGATGGGGAAGATCCTGAAACCCTTATTAAAAATGCTGATATTGCAATGTATGAGGCCAAATCCAAGGGTAAAAATCAGTATGCCCTGTGCACAACAAAGCTTAAGGATGAAACCAGGAGAAACATGCAGATTTCTAATAGTTTATACAGGGTGGAGGAAAGTGGGCAATTAGAGATTCATTATCAACCGCAAGTTAATCTTGCAACAGGTCAAATAACAGGCTTAGAGGCCTTACTCCGTTGGAATCACCCGGTATGGGGAATGATACCTCCTAATGTTTTTATCCCGCTTGCTGAACAAAATGGTACAATAAACAATATCGGTAATTGGGTTTTAAGGGAGGCAATAAGACAAAACAAACAATGGCAGGAAAAGGGCTTGCCACATTTTCGTATTGCAGTAAACCTATCCCTTATCCAGTTTAATAACCCGCACTTTGCCGATGAAATTTACCAGATGCTCCAAGAGGCCGATTTGCACCCTAGCTACCTAGAATTAGAGGTTACGGAGAGTGTTGCCACCAAGGAAACAAAATATATAATGAGCGCCTTAAATAGTTTAAAAGAAAAAGGTATATCCATATCAATAGATGATTTTGGCAAGGAATATTCATCCCTTAATAGGTTGAAAGTCCTACCCATTGACAGGATAAAGGTGGATATGCAGTTTGTAAAGGGTATAGATTTAAATGAAAAAGACCGGGCCATTACTACAGTTGTTATAAATCTTGCTAAAAGTTTGGGATTGCAAGTGCTAGCTGAAGGGGTGGAAACGGAGTCGCAATTGGATTTTCTTAATAAAAAAATGTGTGATGAAGTCCAAGGCTACTATTTTTATAGGCCTATGCCAGTGGATAAAATTGAAAACTTGTTTTCAAATTCTTAAGATAATATTTTTACACTTGAGTATGGGGGATGGCTTTGCTATCCTCTTTTATTTGTTAGGAGTAGGGCGGTTATCCAAGGATTTTAAGAAATATTTTAATTAATTTGAAACTTTTACATTATAATGGTGTATATAATAATAGAGGCGTTTTGGAGGGGGAATAGATTTGCAGCTATCTGATGAAAAACTTGTGGCCTTATGCAGGGATAATAAAAGGCAGGGTTTTGATCTTTTATATTCTAAGTACCAACTTTACATATACAGATTATGCTACAACTACACCCATTCCAAGGAGGATGCCCTTGACCTACTGCAGGAGGTCTATATCAAAATATATAAATCCATAGCCAGTTTTGAAAAGGGGAGACCCCTATCTCCATGGATAAAAAGGATTACGATTAATACTTGTCATAATTTTGCTAGGGGCAAAAAAATATCAACCACATCGCTTGAAATGGCACCATTGCTTGTTTCGGAAGAAAATGTAGAAGGACAAATATCCTATAAGACTACTAGGGAATTATTACAAATCAGCATTAGTCAGTTGCCTTCCGAGATGAAATCTGTTGTAGTCTTAAGGCATATGGACAATATGACCTACAAAGAAATCAGTGAGACCTTATCAATACCAGTCGGGACGGTAAAAACCTATCTGTTTAGAGGAAGGAAAATTTTAAAAGATAAACTAAAAAAACAAGGGGTTTGGGGGTGTGATAGTTGACTTGTTTATTTGATAAAAATCTGCTCCAGGAATATTTAGACGGTACAATAGAACCATTGGAGAAAATCATATTAGAAGAACACCTGAAAGTTTGCGGTGATTGCCGAAGGGATTTATCAGACTTTAAACTTCTTTTATGGGAGTTGGAGGAAATGCCTCCTATCGATTTGCCTCCAGAAGCCTTGGATATTAAGGATGAGGTTTTAAACAGAATTGTAGGATTGGAGGTAGCTCCGGACCATAATAAGGGTATTGGATTTAAGAATGTTATGGAAATACAGAATAATATAATTAAAAACACAACCCTGTTTTTTAAGTTTATTCCGGGTGGGGAAATGCTAGTAAACAGCTCAAAAATCACTGCAAAAAAAGCATCTTCTCAGATGACCGGTTACCTGAAGTCATCCTTTAAAAGAAGAACTAGAAATCTCTTATTGAGGACCAGCATATGATTGTATTTACTGTATTAGGATATATCCTATTATTTATTCTATTTGTATTATTGCTGGTAGTGCTTATTCCCCTAAAATATAAGATTAGAGCCTATAAAGACGATAAGATAGGGTGTAGAGGTGAAATAAGTTGGCTTTGGCCAATGTTAAAAATTGATTTTGATCTAGGGACCACAGGTTCCAAGGCAATGACCATAAGGGTCCTGGCTTTTAAAAAGTCTATTGATATTCACAAGGTGGAGGAGGCACGGAAAAAAGATAAGAAGGAAAAAAGCAAATTGGAGAAAGATTTTAAGAGGGAATCACCTATCTCTATAAGAGATATTAGCAAGGACCTAATTGAAGAAATAATTTACATGATAAGGGATGTTTTTCGAAATTTAAAACCTGATAAATTTGTTATTGAGGGTATTTATGGTTTTGATGACCCCTACCATACGGGTCTTGTTATTGCGGTTACAAGTTCTGTATATCCTTTGATTAAGGATTGTTCCTGTATAAAGCTTAACCCCTCCTATAGAGAAAGTATTTTGGAGGGCCGGTTGGAGTTGGAAGGAAGATTAATTTTTATTGTATTTATATTTATTATTCTAAAATTTATGTTTACAAAACCTGTAAGAAAAATTATCAAAAAAATATTTAGGAAAAAGAAGGAGGAAAAGTTATATGTTAAGCCAATTTAAGGAGAATACAAATGCTTTATTTGAAAGGTTAGAAAATTTTTTCACATCTAAAACTGTGGTAGGTGAGGCTATTGAAGTAGGAAGTGTTACCCTGATACCTGTTGTGGATATTTCTTTTGGCCTGGGTACCGGATCAGGAGATGGAATTGATGATGAGGGTAATAAGGGGACTGGTGGTGGTGGCGGTGTTGGAGCTAAGGCCACTCCGACGGCAGTAATTGTTATTAAAAATGATGAGGTTCAAATACTGCCTATTAAGCAAAGCGGGGGTATGGATAAGTTATTAGAAATGGTTCCTGATATTGTATCTAAGGTTAATTTTAAACAAGAAGGGAATGATAAATGTTCTAATAAGAATGAAGAGGAATAGGGAGGCCGCTGAAAAAGTTACTTTTCTGTCATCCAAAGCGAAGGATTTTAGCTGTATTGGAAATACTAGATTCTTCACTGCATTCGGAATGAGAGATTCGTTAAAATGATAGTTTTTCAGTGATTTCGAATAGACAGGTATATTTTTTCTTAAATTTGTTAAAATTTAAATAGGCATAGAATATGTTAAACATTAAACTACTTGACTTTTATATAAAAATGATTATATAATTAATTTTAAGTATTACGAAAAAAGTTTAAATTTAACTTATTTAATATTTTAACAAATGCAATGAAAAGGATAGTTATAAACTGTAACCCTTTCCAGAGAGGTAATCGATTGCTGAGAGATTATCAGGGGCATTTTATATGAATCACCTTGGAGCAGTAAATCTGAAATAAGAGTAAGATTTTTCGCAGACATGCGTTATTATGTATTTGAGTGATAGGATTTTAATCCTATAACAAGGGTGGTACCGCGGTTAATTCGTCCCTAATAGTTAATGCTATTAGGGACTTGTATATTTTTTGGTTTATTTACCAAAACAAATAGGAATCTAGGATAGTCGGGTTTACACCTGGCCTAATGTTTTAAGATTGAAATGTGTTTAAGGTGTAAATGTTTGGAATTATTTAAGAATACTAGTATTTTAGAAAGGATGGGAAAAATGAAAGGATTTAAACCTTTATCGAAGGCTCCTGTAGCAAAAAGAGAAAAAAATATTGCTGAATTATGGGAACGGAATAAAATTCTCGATAAAAGTATTGAAAATAGGGAGGGAGCTAAATCGTTTGTGTTTTACGAGGGCCCTCCCACAGCTAATGGCACACCCGGAATACACCATGTTATAGCCAGAACATTAAAAGACTCCGTATGCAGATACCATACTATGATTGGTGAGCAGGTGAAGAGAAAAGCTGGATGGGACACACACGGCTTACCTGTTGAGATAGAGGTAGAAAAACAGTTAAAATTATCAAATAAAAGTGAGATTGAGGACTACGGAATTGCTGCTTTTAACCAAAAATGCAAGGAATCAGTCTTTACCTATGAGAAGCAGTGGAGGGAAATGACTGAAAGGATGGGTTATACTATTGATTTAGATAATCCCTATATTACCTTAGACAATTCTTATATTGAATCTGTTTGGTGGATTTTAGATAAGTTCTTTAGGGAAGGATTTATTTATAGTGGCCATAAAATCCTACCCTATTGTCCACGATGCGGTACTGGGTTAGCTTCACATGAGGTTTCTCAGGGCTATAGGGAAATTAAGTCCAATACGGTAATTGTTCCTATAAAGAGGAAGGATGCCGATGAGTACTTCCTTGCCTGGACCACGACTCCTTGGACATTGGCAGCTAATGTTGCCTTGGCTGTCCATCCAGAAGT
>CAZUTD010000072.1:3583-7332 GCA_964623185.1 uncultured Clostridiaceae bacterium | reverse complement strand
TTTTAATTATTTCTTCTATACCTTTACCTCTGGATGCGATGGTTGGTATTATTGGAATATTTAATTGTTCTGATAATTTATCTATATCAAATTTAATTTTTCTTTTTTCAGCTTCGTCAACCATATTAAGAGCGATAACAACTTTTTTTCCCATCTCTAGTAACTGGGTAGTTAAATATAAATTTCTTTCAAAGTTACTTGCATCAATAACATCTATTATTACATCGGAATTACCAGTTAGGATAAAGTTTCTTGCAACTACCTCATCCTCAGAAAATGTCCCCAAACTATAAGTACCGGGTAAATCTATAACATCATATTCCTTGCCATTGAATTCAAAAATACCTTCCTTTTTTTCTACCGTAACACCGGGCCAATTACCCACCCGCTGGTTTGAGCCTGTTAAAGCATTGAAGAATGTTGTTTTACCACTATTAGGATTGCCGACTAATGCTACAACTCCCTTTTTCATTTTCTAGTTTCCCCCTTGCCTCCATCATGATGTACAATTTTATTTATACTTCTAATACTATTTTTTCGGCTAGTCCGCGTCCCAATGCAACTTTATTGCCAGTTAAGGAAACTATAATTGGACCCGCATCATTTTTAACAATTTTAACAGGAGCCCCAATATTTAAACCCATTTCACATAGGCGTCTTGTTGCGCATCTTCCTGCATGAATACATTTTACTTTTCCTATATCTCCTTGTTTAGAAGTTACTAAATTTTTGTTCATTATAAATTCCCCCTATTCCTTATATATATTTTCCTATGTAAACAGTTTCCGCAATCCCCATCTTTGAATGTCTTGGGTAGATAATAGGGAACTGATTTTTTAACTATAGATGTAATTTTTGTAAAGTATAAGCCTGCATTAACATTGTTAGTCTCATCTAACAATTTAAATATAACAAATTTATATTTGAATGTCAACAGGAATTTGAATAATTTCGAGTTTTTTCGCAGATACTTTAATTTAGTTATAAATATTGACATATTCGATAATTTGAAATAGGCTAGAAGGGAGGGAAAGACTGTATCTAGGGGTAAATACCAGGATTTTTTTAAAAGAATATAAACTTATAAAATGGGGGAGAAAAATCATGATTAAACATATTGTAATGTGGACTTTTAAGGAATTTGCGGAGGGCAAGGATAAAAAAACCAATATTCAACTTACCAAGGAAAAACTCCTATCACTTAGGCAGACAGTTGATGTCATTAAGGAAATTGAAGTAGGAATAAATATTGACACCAGTGATTCAGCTTATGATCTCGTCTTGTTTTCTGTGTTTGAGAGTTTGGAGGATTTGGAAACATATCAAAATCATCCCGAACATGTGAAGGTAGGAGAGTTTGTAAAAAAGGTCGTGGAAATGAGAGCCATGGTAGATTATAAAGTATAAGGTCCTTATTCAAATAGTTTATAATTGAATAGTTACTAGGGTAAAAATATATAAATTGAGGGGAGGATGCAGATGGATAAAAGGTATTTCAAACCCGACGAAAAAATTTTAAAGGAAAAATTGAACCCAATTCAATATGAAGTTACACAAAAAGATGCTACAGAAAGACCCTTTAGTAGTGAATACAATGACTTTGCTGATGAGGGCCTTTATGTTGATATTGTTTCAGGCGAGCCACTATTTAGTTCAAGGGATAAGTTTGACGCTGGATGCGGATGGCCTAGTTTTTCACGAGCAGTAGAAAGGGACACTGTTATTGAGCGGGTGGATACTGGTTTGGGTATGATAAGGACTGAAGTCAGAAGTAAATACGGGGATTCACATCTAGGCCATGTATTTAATGATGGGCCCAAGGAAATGGGAGGCTTAAGGTATTGTATAAATGGTGCTGCCCTGAGGTTTATTAAGAAGGAAGATTTAGATAAGGAAGGATATGGACAGTATTTGAAGATATTTAAATAGTTTTATAAATAAATTTAATATTTTAATATTAGTTATTATAATTGCTTAGCCCCGCATATATTTAAAGTCAAGGGTAAAAAAAGTTAGTGGGGTGAATATATGAAAAAGCAAATATTGGTTCTGACTATAGTGGTATTGCATCTTTTGGGTGGTATAATTTGGTGGAGGTTATTATACTAGTAAAATACTTACCTGTAAAAATATAATTATCTATTATAATTCAGATTGAAAAATATTTGACAAGCTGCTTATAATACAATAGTATATATGTTATATCAGACAAGACCAATATAGGGTCTTAAAATCATAGCAATTATAATTTAATATTGAAAGTTTCTCCGAGCCCTAATACCCTACGGTAACTACTATGGATTTATGGCCTGGATCAATGGATCCACGGAGTAATGGAAGAAATTCTATTGCTTGCCCTTTTGCAAAGGAGATGTATTAAATATGGTGAATTACTACTGTTAATCACTGAAATATTACCTGCATTTCCATGCAGGTTTTTTATTTTACAAAATTTAAAGGGAGGAAAAAATGTGCAGAAAAACATTACTTTAGAACAAGCACAAAATCAATTGTTGGGATTAGCCAAAATCATGGGGGATGAACAAATTAATATAATTGATGCAGTGGATAGGATTTTATCTACTGATATTAGGGCATCAGAAAACATTCCGCCTTTTGCTAAGTCAGCTTTTGATGGTTATGCTTTCAGGGCTGAAGATATCGAGAATGCATCAGAGGACAAGCCTGTTATGCTGAAAGTTTTGGAGGAAATTCCTGCTGGCTATGCTCCAAGCAAAAAGATTGTGCCCGGTACAACTATTAAGGTGATGACAGGTGCCCCAATTCCGGAGGGAGCGAATGCAGTTACAAAGTATGAATTAGTTGAAAGGATTGGGGAGGAGATAGAGGTAAAATTTTCTTGTAAATCAGGTGACAATATAGTAATGCCAGGAGAAGATGTAAAGATTGGTCAAAAAATCATTGCTGAAAAAACAAATATTACACCCCCAGTAGTTGGTATTCTAGCATCCTTAGGCTTTGAAAAAGTACCTGTATTCAAGAAACCCACCGTTGCAATTATTAGTACAGGGGATGAATTAATCGAAATAGATGAGCCTCTCAGACCCGCCAAAATTCGCAATAGCAATCAATATAGCCTTTATGCATATATTAAGGCCTTGGGCGCTGAGCCTATATCCGTTGGAATAGCAAAGGACAAAATCGGGGAAGTTCAAGACTACATAGAAAAGGGTTTAGAAAATGCAGATATAGTTATTACTACAGGAGGAGTGTCCGTTGGTGATTATGATGTTTTGGAAGAAGCCCTACGCCTGATGGGGGCAGAGATATTATTTCATGGTATTGATATTAAACCAGGATCACCTACTTTAGCGGCAAGGATAAATGATAAACTTGTCTTATGTTTATCAGGAAATCCCGCCTCAGCTATGGTTGTATTTCAGGTTCTTGCTGCACCACTAATCCATAAAATGGCTGGGAGAAGGGATTATTTACTTGAAAAAATAGAGGGGATATTAGTTGATGATTTTCCAAAGGACAGTCCAAAAAGAAGACTCTTAAGAGGAGCTCTTTTATTAGAAAATGGAAACCTGTCTATCAAACTTACTGGAGATCAGAGAAATGCGGCATTGAGCTCAATGATAGGGTGCAATATTATAGCAGATGTACCGGCAGGATCAGAACCATTGAATAAAGGGGTTAAGTTAAATGCCTATGTGGTAGATAAAATTGAAAAGTTTTTTTACTAATATTTTTAATTCAATGATAAATGGGGGCGAGTAAAATGG
>CAZUTD010000072.1:663-3573 GCA_964623185.1 uncultured Clostridiaceae bacterium | reverse complement strand
AAGTAGAAGAAGCAATAGGTATGAAACTATGCCATGATATAACTAAGGTTGTGCCTGGTGAATTTAAGGGAAGACTTTTTGCCAGGGGTCATGTGATTCGGCCAGAGGATGTTGAGGAATTAAAAAATATCGGGAAAGAGTATATCTATATTTGGGAGGAAGAGGAAGGACAAGTCCATGAGGACGAGGCGGCTATTAGAATTTCTGATGCTATGGCTGGCTTAAATACCGTTTTAGATGCTCCAAAGGAAGGGAAGGTTTTTGTAACTTCGGGCAAAAAAGGACTATTTAAGATAAATAGTAAATTGCTTAGGCAAATTAATTCAATTGAACAGGTTACAGTACCCACCATACCCAATAATTATAGGGTTGAAAAGGGACAAAAATTGGCTGCTGTAAGGGTGATTCCCCTTATTATACAAGAGGACAAAATTAAAGAAGTCGAGGCACTATGCTCAGCAAATGAACCTGTTTTTGAGGTTAAGGAATACGAAAAGTTAAAGGTAGGTTTTATTATTACTGGCAATGAAGTTTATCATGGCAGGGTGGAGGATAAATTTGTCCCTGTTTTACAAAGAAAGATGAATTATTTCAATGCAGAAATAATAGGTAGGATTTTCTGTCCTGATAATTTAAAAGAAATTGAAACTGCTATCCGTCAGCATAAAGAAGATGGTGCTGAATTAATTGTTTTAACCGGTGGAATGTCGGTTGACCCAGATGATTTGACACCCGGGGCTATAAAAAACACAGCAACGGAATTGGTAACCTACGGTGTACCTGCGCAACCGGGTAATATGTTTATGATGGCATATTCGGATGATATACCGGTAATTGGAGTACCGGGGGCAGCGATTTATTATAAAACAACTATTTTAGATATTGTTCTGCCAAGAATTTTTGCTGGGGAAACTTTAACAAAGGAAGATTTTATAGGGCTGGGTGAAGGTGGACTTTGCATTACCTGTGAAATTTGCACATACCCAAGATGCTATTTTGGCAGGTAATATATATGAAATTATAAATGAGTTTTTCAAAAAAACTACCATATTTTTATTGTAATTATTATTAAAGTATTTAGAATATAAATAGGGGGTATATATCTATGTATAAGGCTAAGAATAAAAAAACATCGCCGTCAATGGACAAATGGTTAAAAGAGGCAAAGGAGTCTCCCAAGGCTTTGAAATCAGGAATGTTCTTGGTGCATAATGGGGTAGTAAGAGAAAGTCCCAGGGCTCTGGTCAGGGAGGGTATCGACGATGGCACAATGGTTAAGGGGATGGAATTTAACTACGATGCGGCAAAAGTAGAAGCGGTAATTGCTGAGACCTACGAGATGCCAGGAATCTTCCATATTAGGGTTTGGCTTAATGAGGGAGAATTGGAAGTCGGAGACGATATAATGTATATCTTGATAGGTGGGGACATCAGACCCCATGTAATAGAAGCCCTTCAATTTTTAATCGGTAAAATAAAAACTGAGTGCGTTACCGAAATTGAGCACAAATAGAACATTTCTTTGACGGCAATTTATTTGAAAGTCGCAGTATTTCAATTAAATTACATGAAGGAGAGATAGGATGAGCAAAATTTATTTTATTAGAAATACAGGGACAAACTATGATGAATTGGGAAAGGATGCTCTAAAATTATTACAAAAGATTGCTGGTGAAACTAACCACCAATTTGAAAAACAAGTTCCTATTAAGGTTCATTTTGGTGAAAAGGGAAATAACACTTTTATACCTGCAAAATCATATAATGAGATTATCAATTATTTGAAGGAAGAGGGGACCCAGCCATCCTATATTGAAACAAATGTTTTGTATAGGGGTTCAAGGACTACTACTGACAAGCATATTCAAACCGCAAAGGAACATGGTTTTACTCAAATACCCATCATAATAGCGGATGGTCAAGTGGGCACAGACTATAACGAAATCGAAATAAACAAGGACTACATTGATAAATGCAAAATAGGCAAGGCTTATGGAGATTTCAAACAATTTATAGTTATGAGCCATTTCAAGGGCCATGTTGAGGCAGGATTTGGCGGTGCCATTAAACAACTGGCTATGGGTTTTGCAGCCAGAAGTGGGAAATTAGCACAACACTCGGGCATATCACCCAAAATAAATGCCGAAAAATGTATTAGCTGTGGTATCTGTATAGATAAATGCGACTTTGATGCCATATATATGGAAGATACGGCTCATATAGACGATGATAAATGTATTGGTTGTGCTGGATGCATAGCCGTATGCCCAGAGGGTGCCATAAGAAATACATGGGGGGCATCCAATTTCCTTGAAAAGCTTGCTGAATATGCATATGGAGCTTCCAAGGATAAGGACATGATATATATTACATTTGTTCATAATATAACCAAGGATTGTGATTGTATAGGGAGACCCATGGAATTAATTACCGACAATATAGGAGTCCTGGCTGGCAGGGACCCGGTGGCCTTGGACACAGCCTGCTTAGATCTGGTTCAGGAAAACAGCAAGGAAAAACTTTTTGAAAAAGGCAGGGCCAGTCTCCAACATGGGGAAAAAATCGGCCTAGGCACTATGCAATATGACCTTATAGAAATATAATTTTAGACTTAAAATAACAATAAATAGATAAAATTCCTCCTTTTAGTAAATTTAATGGAAAAAGGAGGAATTTTTTGTTGAAATGTAGAAATTATAGGCAAGAAATCCAACAAGAAAGGAAGATTAACTATATTATCTAGGAAGATTGCTAACACAAGAGCCAGGGATTTTTATGATGTTTATAAGATAGAGGTGGAGGTCCTAAGTATAAATAGGGAAACCCACAAGATAATTGTTCCAAAACCAAATGAAAGACTACAGGCTGGTGATATCCTAATAGTAAAATCAGATAGCCTGGAACTAACTG
>CAZUTD010000072.1:0-653 GCA_964623185.1 uncultured Clostridiaceae bacterium | reverse complement strand
GATGTTTATATTTTAACAAAATTATATAAGAAAGAAATTAATAAAGAAGAATTTAACAAGTCGTTAAAGGAAAAATGTATTGAGAGAGATTCCATTAGCTATCTCGAAGCATATAATGAATATATTAATTTAATAAATGCAAGCAAGGAGGTCAAAGGAATCTGGAATAATTATCTGAATAAAAATAAATATGCAGAGAAAATTCAATGGGAAGAGATAATTAATGGTCTCAAATGCTTGTTAAAGGGTTAATAATTATATTGATGTTATTCTTGTGATTATGATGTGGATTGGGACGAAAATAGGCACTGAATGTCTAACATGATTGTGCTGTTATAAAGCATGGGTGTTCTAGTCATTATCCATTAATACTATAAAAATGTTTATGTTAATCTAAAAGTAGGCCCCCATAAGGTGACTATCCAATCCAACCTCCAACCCCTTATCCCTAACAGCTAAATTATGTAAGATATTGGGAAACTCTTTATTTTCTTGTTTATAAGTGTATAATTTGATAAAATTTGTAGATAGGTAGAACTTATTGATGTTTTTAAAATAGGCTATAAATTTTATATATATACAAAAAAAGGGGGATAAAGATGCTTGTGAAGGGTAAGTTTTTTAATGTTTTTAAAAGTTGTATAATTGCAATA
>CAZUTD010000071.1:2228-7347 GCA_964623185.1 uncultured Clostridiaceae bacterium | reverse complement strand
AAGATACTAGGAGGGTGATTTATACCTACCTAGTATCTTTTTACTTTTAAAATTATTTCCCATGGTCTTTACAGTTAATAACCTGGTTTTCCGTTATTATGTATTGGACAGGATAATCATGGGGCATTTTAGGGATATTATTTATTATTTGTATATCATAAGCGAGGGATATCTTAGTAGTGGATGGGGGGAGTTGTGGCAGGAACCGGTCATAATATCCGCCGCCGTAACCTATGCGATAACCCTCCTTGTCAAAGGCAACCCCGGGAACAATAACCAAATCCAGATTATCGGCTGCCATAGGTCGTAAACTTTCCTGTTTTGGCTCCAAAACCCCAAAATTCCCCATTTCCAAATCATTTTTAAAATCTAAAAGCTCAGAGACAATCATTTCCCTTGTTGCTGGTATAGTTAGGGGTATATAAACCTTTTTGTTTTGATTAAACAAATGGTCAATAAGAGGTTTTGTATCCAATTCGCTCCCGAAGGATATATAGAGCATAATATGATTTGAATTTTTTAAAATAGTCAATGGGATAAGATTATTCATTATAGCAAGACTTTTGCTAGCGATTTTTTTTTCTGTCAATTTATTGCGTTTAATTAATATTTCTTTCCTAATGGTTTTTTTCAATTGCCCTTTCCTCCATCTATAAAAATATATTTTCTAACTTGTAAAACAATTTATTTTCGCTGGATGTCTTATACTTCCTAGAAACTGTCCAATAAGGGACAAGCCCTCTTGGATAGATTATATTCTACCATAAGATTGGAAATGAATTCAATTGAAACTTTGTCCAAATTACTGGTATAATGTAAGAGTATTATTGATTATTAACAAGACAAGAAGAAATTTAACATATGGTAAATGTTTACTAGGTTTTTTGTTGGTTTTAGCAGGAGATAGAATTTTCATGTCGAAGCTATAAATAGTGATAATGGAGTTGATGTTAATTTGATACAGTTTAGAAATGTAAGCAAAATTTATAATAAAGGGATATCTGCTTTAAGCAATATTAATTTAACTATTAATAAAGGGGAATTTGTTTTTTTAGTAGGACCAAGTGGAGCTGGAAAATCCACCTTTATAAAGCTATTATTAAAGGAGGAAGAACCTACAGAAGGTAATATTATTGTAAACCAAGAAGACATTACAAAATTATCCAGAAGACAAGTACCCTATCATAGAAGGAATATTAGTGTGGTGTTCCAGGATTTTAGATTACTTCCTAATAAAACTGTTTATGAAAATATAGCGTTTGCAATGCAGGTTATTGAGACATCGCCCAGAGACATCCGTCGGCAGGTACCCATGGTACTTGGCATGGTGGGATTAAGCGATAGGGCAAAACAATATCCAAATGAATTATCTGGTGGTGAAAGGCAAAGGGTATCTATAGCTAGGGCTATAGTAAATAATCCTTCTATATTAATAGCTGATGAACCTACGGGTAATTTGGACCCGGATACTGCTTGGGAAGTTATGAAAGTTCTGAGACAAATAAATAGAAGGGGTACAATGGTTGTGATGGCTACCCATGCTAAGGATATAGTTGATACAATGCAGCAGCGAGTTATTGCTCTTGAGAGGGGCAAGGTAATTCGGGACGAGCATAGGGGGGCATATGGTTATGAAGATTAGAACAGTTCAATATATGTTTAGGCAGGGGTTTGTAGGTGTGTGGCGTAATAGGGGCATGAGTGTAGCATCTATTAGCTCTGTGGCGGCATCCTTGGCGGTATTGGGGGTAATTATTACCCTGGTTCTCAATGTCAATAATTTATCTGAAATTGCACAAATGCAATTTGATACAATACAGGTATATTTGGAGGATGAATTATCGGTAGGAGAAGTATCGGATATAGGTAAAAAAATAACCGCAATACAGGGGGTTAAATATACGGATTATGAATCAAAGGAAGATGCACTAAATCGTATGAAGGAACAATGGGGTGAACAGGGCTACCTACTGGAAGTTTTGGAAGAAAACACCCTGACCAACTCCTATATTATCCATATGGAAAATATTGAGTATGGAGATATGATAGTAGATGAGTTAAGACAATTAAGGGGTATAGAAGAGGTCAAATACCATAAGGAACTTATAGATAGCATGATAAAAATAGCAAATTTTGTTAGAACCATTGGTATGGTATTGATATTGATATTAATACTGATAGCTATGTTTATTATAGCTAACACAATTAAACTAACACTAGGCGCTAGGCAACAAGAGATTAATATTATGAAATATGTGGGAGCTACAAACTGGTTTGTACGCTGGCCCTTTCTTGTAGAGGGTATGGTTTTGGGTTTTATTGGGGCAATTTTGGCAATTCTTTCGGTATATTATGGTTACCAGTATGCTTTTAATACAATTACAACAAGATTCTATATCATGTTAAGCACATATGTAGTATCTGTGGATGCCATGATGGGGAAAATAATTCCGATTTTTGCTGTATTGGGAACGGGAGTAGGGGCACTGGGTAGTATTATTTCTTTGAGAAAACACTTAAGAGTATAGGGAAATGGGGGGACTAAGAGTGGACAAACAAAAAAGAATTATCAGCTTATTTATAGTGGGGATTATTTTTATATCTACCCTAACAGTTTTTGCAAGTGAGGCAAACAATATTAATAAACAGCTCAATAATATTAACTCAAAACAGGATCAAGTTAATAGTCAAATCAAAAAAAATGACAAACAGCAAAAAAGTATCACTGCACAAATAGAGGAATTAGAAGCTGAAATTAACAAGACAGAGAAGGATATTGAAACCCTCCAAAATGATATAAGCAGTGCTCAGAGAAAAATTATTAGTGCTACTGAAGAATTAGAAATTGCCGAGGAAAACATTGATAACAAGCAGGATGTTCTAGGTAAGCGCTTAAGAGTAATGTATAAAAATGGTACTGTTGGCTATGCAGAGGTATTATTAAGCTCCAAGGATTTTACGGAATTCCTAACAAATTTAGATATGGTAAAGCGTATTGTGGACCATGATGTTGAGTTATTGAAATATCTAGAAGAGCAAAAAAAATTAATAGAAGACAAAAAGGCACAATTAGAAAATGAAAGAAATAGATTAGTAAATCTGAAAAAGAATGTGGAAGACAAGAAAAAACAGCTAGTTGTTTCTAGGGGTAGTCAGGAACGTTTGAGGAAGGAACTACAACAGGATAAGGTTCAATTGACTAAAATGTTAGACCAGCTGGAAAAAGAGGCTAATGCCTTGGAAGACCAGCTAAGGAAATTGCAATCCGGTGGGCAATATGTTGGGGGCCAATTAAGATGGCCAGTGCCAGGTTACTCTAGGATATCTTCACCCTATGGTAATCGTATCCATCCAATATTAAAAACCAAAAGGTTCCATTCTGGTATTGATATACCAGCGCCTACGGGAACTTCAATTATTGCGGCAGGGTCGGGCAAGGTTATAACATCGGGAACACTTGGCAGCTATGGCAAGGCAGTGATTTTGGATCATGGTGGAGGAATCTTAACCCTATATGCACATAATTCAAAACTTTTGGTATCGGTGGGAGACCAGGTATCAGGCGGTCAAAAAATAGCTCAGGCAGGTAGTACTGGGATGTCTACAGGGCCACACCTACACTTTGAGGTAAGAAAAGATGGTAAATATGTTGACCCAATGCCCTATTTAGGCAAATAAAATAAGGGATACTTAATTAGAAGGCCAAAGCAAATTATTTCTTTGGCTTTTTGTTTTTGAAAATCTATAATCTCTAATGTATAATGGTACAATACAAATAATAAAATAGTAGAATGGCAGGCTTAAATATTTAGAGGGGAGAAAACTATGATTAGTAAAAAAAAGGCTTTTATTGGAGCGATTATTCTTGTCCTTATGACCACAGTTGTAAATTTTACTGTGGGTAATATTATCGCCTTACCCTTGGGTCAAAAAGTTTTGATATCTAGGAGCACCTACCAGCATTATGAAAATCTAAACCAGCGATATGGCAAGCTTTTTACCTTAAATGATTTTCTAATTAATAATTACTACAAGGAACTAGATGAAGATAATTTGATAGAATATGCGATAGGGGGATTATTTCAAGGGGTGGAGGATCCATATACTGCTTACTTAACAGAAAAAGAATTTTCTGACCTTATGGTTCGCAATCAGGGAAGCTATGGGGGTATTGGTGTGATTATCACCCCAGGAGACGATGGCCTTGTGACGGTTGTTTCGCCCATTGAAAAGACTCCAGGTGAGCGGGCAGGGATTGTTACGGGAGATAAAATATTGGCGGTGGATGGTGAGGTTGTAACGGGTGAAAAACTGGACTATGCAGCCGATAAAATGAAAGGAGATCCTGGTACCGAAGTTATCTTATCCGTATTGAGGGAAAGTATTAAGGAACCTTTTGATATTATCTTGAAACGGGAGGAAATTAGGCTAGAAACAGTAAGGTCTGAAGTGCTAGAGAATGATATTGCTTATATAAGGATAACAATGTTTGATGAAAAAACTGCTAAAGATTTTAAGGAAAATATTGATAGCATACAAAGGGAAAATATTAAAGGTTTAATTCTTGATTTAAGAAATAATCCAGGCGGTCTCATGGATCAATGTGTAGAAATAGCAGATATGCTATTAGGCGAACAAATTATTGTCTATACTGAAGATAGGCATGGGGAAAGGGAAGTTGAAAATTCTGATAAGAAGCAGATTAGTTTGCCGCTTACGGTTTTGGTAAATGAGGGAAGTGCAAGTGCGTCGGAAATTCTAGCAGGTGCAATAAAGGATGGCAAGAGGGGAAAAATTATTGGAACGACAACTTTTGGGAAAGGTTTGGTACAGCAGGTAAAACCTTTAAACGACGGAACAGGTTTTAAATTTACAGTATCCCAGTATTTTACTCCTAATGGGACAAATATACATGGGAAGGGTATTGAACCAGATATTATCATTGATTTGCCGGAAGAAATAAAAAATGAAATAGATATAGAAATGTCAGAAGATACCCAGTTGCAAAAGGCAATTGAAATCCTAAATGATAGTATATTGTAAACCCGGAAATTTAATTATTTAACATTTTAAAACTTCCAGCCACTAAAAAAAGGACTATATAGTCCTTTTTTTGATA
>CAZUTD010000071.1:0-2218 GCA_964623185.1 uncultured Clostridiaceae bacterium | reverse complement strand
TTCTGTCGGCAAGGCTCTTTGTATTTCATTGATAGCTGAACGAATTTGTGGTAAAAATACAATAACAATACAAATTACCGTATTAGCCCCGATACCTAGACCGTTGGCGATTAAGGAATAGAGCCATGGACTCATTCCCTCCGGTGCATAGATACCGAAGAAAAGAATACCTGATAAAAAGCTCATCACAAACCTTCCAAAACCTGCAGTAAGGCATGCTATGGGGAGGTTTTTCCTATAGAAGCCAGCCAGACCGACGGTCCCATATGCCAAGGGATAGTCTAAAAGGAATTGTGCCCAATGTATAATATATGGGTCTTGCATTAGCTTTATCATTCCAAAGGCGAATCCCGCAATAATACCGGGCAGGGGCCCAAACATTACTGCATATAGAATAAGGGGCAACATAGAGGCCGGTGTAATACTACCCCCCTGTGGAAAACGGTAGAGCCTAATATAGGACAGGATAAAGGAAAGGGAAACACATAAACTGCCGTAAACTATAACTCTAGTATCAAATTTAAACTTCCTGTTTTTCCCCATATAGGCAATTAACACCGATATAATAACCAGTAACGATAAAATCACTAAAACCTCAGGCTTGAGCTCAAACAATTTTTTAAACATTCCATTACATCCTTTCTTAAATAAAATTTATTTATCACTGGATGCATAAAAAAAGTGAAAAGAAAGCGTTTTCTTTTCACTAAAATACTTGGTTATGCTTTCCTACGCAGGTATTAACCTACAGGTTCGAAGGGTTGGATGAATCCTCTCAGCAATGAGCACCCCTAGCGATAAATATTAAGTTCATTATTTATCATAACATAGTATATAAAAAATGGCTATATTAAATTAAGAAAAGTCTAAAAACTAAAGGTTTTTTATGGTAGGAAAGAGGGAATTGACAGAAAAATAATAGAGGAATATAATATAACTATCGAACGGTTGTTCTGTATTTTTTTCCATTTAAGATATAATTAACTAAGATGGTGTCGCCTTTATAGGTGGTGACTGCCACTGAAATTGCTGGATGAAAAGTAAGTTTTTATTTGAAAAAAGATTTAAAATATATTTATCATGCGGGGAGATTTTAGACATGGAAAAATTTAAAATACATTCTCAATATAAGCCCACAGGTGATCAGCCTCAGGCGATTGAAAGTTTAAGCAAGGGTATTATGCAGGGATTAAAGCACCAAAATTTGTTGGGAGTTACGGGTTCTGGGAAAACCTTTACTATGGCCAATATTATTGAAAATGTGCAAAAACCAACCTTAATTATTGCACATAATAAAACATTAGCTGGCCAATTGTGTAGTGAATTTAAGGAGTATTTCCCCAACAATGCAGTCGAATATTTTGTGAGTTACTATGATTACTATCAACCGGAGGCGTATGTAGCCCATAGTGATACATACATTGAAAAAGATGCGTCCATAAATGATGAGATAGATAAGCTGAGGCATTCCGCTACATCGGCCTTGTTTGAGCGAAAAGATGTAATTATTGTGGCCAGTGTTTCCTGTATTTATGGATTAGGGGATCCCAAAGAGTATAAAAACTTGGTGGTTTCATTAAGATTGGGTATGAATAAGGACAGGGACCAGGTGTTAAGCCAGTTGGTTGATATACAATATGAAAGAAATGATATTAATTTTACCAGGGGTACATTTAGAGTAAGGGGTGATGTGTTAGAAATCTTCCCCGCTTCATCATCAGAAAATGCTGTGAGAGTAGAGTTTTTTGGGGATGAAATCGATCGGATTACAGAAATAAGCGCCTTAACTGGTGAGGTAATTGGAATAAGAAACCATATTTCAATTTTCCCTGCATCACATTATGCTACCAGTGCTGATAAGGTGGAAGGGGCTATTAAAAAAATAGAACTTGAGTTAGAAGACCAAGTAAAATTTTTCAAAGACCAGGATAAATTGCTGGAAGCCCAAAGGATTCAACAGAGGACTATGTATGATATTGAAATGTTAAGGGAGATAGGATTCTGCCAGGGAATAGAAAATTACTCTAGGTATTTAACAGGCAGGGAAGCGGGCAGCCGGCCTTATACCCTAATAGATTTTTTTCCTGATGATTTTTTGATTATAGTAGACGAATCGCATGTTGCTATCCCACAGATAAGAGGGATGTATGGGGGAGATAGGTCTAGAAAAGAATCCTTGGTAAACCATGGATTTAGGCTTCCCTCGGCTTATGATAAT
>CAZUTD010000070.1:0-7358 GCA_964623185.1 uncultured Clostridiaceae bacterium | reverse complement strand
TAGACCTGGGACTGCTATTAAATCAGAAATCCCCTGAACACCCTGTTTTAATACATCATCCGCAATCATAAATGCATCTAACATAGTTGTCTTCTTTTCAATTACCTGCAATAAACGATCATTTGGAATAGTAACTAATGTATCAACCCTATCCTTCAATTCCTTTATTCCTTGTTCTGCATGAAACAACCTTCTTTTTCCTTCAAAAATAAAAGGTTTTGTAACTACACCAACAGTTAGTATTCCAAGTTCTTTCGCAATTTCAGCGACGATGGGTGCCGCTCCCGTACCTGTCCCTCCGCCCATTCCGGCAGTAATAAAAACCATGTCGGCCCCTTGTAACAATTTATAAATATCCTCCCTGCTTTCCTCTGCAGCTTTTTTGCCTATTTCAGGGTTTGCGCCTGCTCCTAACCCTCTTGTAAGCTTTTCACCAATCTGTATTTTATGTTCAGCCTTTGAAGTAAACAGGGCTTGTTTATCTGTATTAATGGCAATGAATTCAACACCCTTTAGTTCTGATTGAATCATACGATTAACAGCGTTATTTCCCCCACCTCCAACACCTATTACCTTAATTTGCGCAAATTGATCCATATCCACATCAAATTCTAACACAATATTACCTCCTTATTATGAAGTGTCCTGTTTTCATTCATTTTTTTTGATGGTAATTTTTTAAACAATATCATATTTCCCTTGCTTTATCTATAGGCCCAAGGGTAGAATCATTGTGATTTTACAACCTATAATGTTTAACAATAATTTACTTGCTAGAGTATATGGTCAAAATTCGAGTGTCATAACTTAAAATCGTCTAATAGAATCAATTTTCCCGAAATTAAACCACTCTTTAACACTATCATCTACTAAATAATACATTCAACAAAAATGTAATTATTCCTTTTTCTTACTTTCAAATTATGCTTTAAATTGTGTGGTAAATTTTACTACAAGCTACTTGTTTTTTATTTTCTTTAATAGATATCTCCGGATAATGGCAAAGTTTTGAAACAATCTGGCACCAAATGCAAATATAGCAGCATAATACAAGGGGACCCCTAGCCGATCTCCGATATATGCCAAAAATCCTGCTAAAATAGCATTTCCAAAGAAACCCGAAACAAATATTTCCGTATTAAACTTGTCTTCAACACTCGCCCTTAGGGCCCCAAAAACAGAGTCTAAAGCAGCCAATATTGCCACAGAAATATACAATGAATAACTAGCTGGGTAGGTTATGGGCAAATATAGCCCCAGGAAAACACCCAATAATAAACCTATAATTGCAAACAACATTTTTAATCCCCTTCCACAGGTTTTATATGTTTTAAAGTTGCATCTCCTTGATATTTTGTTATTTTTACTTTATCACTAGTGTAGGATTCAACCACCAATCCCCAAACCTCTTTTAAATCCCACGCATGGGAGCCTGGTGCCTTAATAGAAGCATCTAAGGTTTCCGGATTTCCAATAGCTTTTAAAATAAATGGTTGGCCATAGGTATAACCGTTAATGGTAATAGTTGGGCCGGTGCATTTAATTTCAGAATTATTTAATAATCTTTGCCCGTTAATGGACATCACTTCAGCACCCGCAACCTTTAAATCATTTATGATAGCTAGAATATCGCCATCATGAACAACAAGGTTATTGGGGTCCTCCCCCTCATATAGTTCCCTTTCACTGTCACTTAGTTTGATTACAATTCCTGGCCCCTCTACATCTTCATAACCACCCATAAGTCTTATCATAGCAATATCATTTTTTAATACATCCTTGATACTGCCTTCCTCTTCCAATGCTGTCTGATATTCTTTTAACTTGCTTTTATTAGAAACAATTAATTGTCTTATATTATTAATTTCCTCTTTTTCCTTGCCTATTGTTCCATGCAAATCATTCAATGTTTTAACACTAACAAAACTATAATCTTCCGAAATATTTTTGAACTGTAAAACAATCGTAAATCCCAGTATACAAAACATCAATCCTATAACAATTTTTTGATAGATAGATTTCATATCCTTCCCTCTTCTCGATTACTATTGATCGGATTCAATAGGTCTAGCATATTCGTAATAGGTAACCCTATTATACCTTGGTATAATAATCGAATTTTCTTTTCTCATATTAACCTGCAAATTATAGTATTGTCGCATTGCCCACACAATGCCATACTTAATATTTAATGCTGCTTCTAATGTTTCGGGATTACCTATTGCTTTAACCGTAAAGGGCGGACGGGCAGGCACCGAATTAATTAACATAGTATTGGATGTATAGTAAACTTCAGTTGTTGATATGTATCTTTGATCATTAATAGAAATTGCCTCTGCTCCTGCAGCATTCAATTTATTTACTAACTCTAGTATTAAATCATAATTATACATGATGAAACTTCCTTCTCCTGCCATAAAAAAATCATCCACTGGATCATCCACGGTGATAACAATCCCAGGGCCTTCCCCCTCCTTGTATCCCGCTAATAATTGATACCTCTCTAAATCTTTTTTAAGGTTTTTAATAATCAGGTTCTCATCCGCCTCTGAAATTTCGTATTCTTTTAAGCGTTTTTCCAGATTTGTAAGTTCCTCATTAAGTCTTTCTTTTTCTGTTCGCAAGTTTCTTAATTCCATCGCCAGTTGCTGGGCTTTTTGAGTGGATAAAAAACCACCTTCAGTGGCCTTTTTAACAGTATTAAACTGCAAGGATATGGCAAGTCCTAATATACTACAAAGCAAGGCAATACTAACTTTTCCTTTTAAATCCATTAATTTTCCTCCCACCGCTTCCTATTTCCCACGAAAGTCTGTCCCTTATACCTCATATCTATGATCAAATCCTTGGTATTTCTGGTATATAAGTTGTTTAATATTTCCTTTAAAGCCAATATAGAATATGCCGGGTCTGTATCAGCCGCCAATAATACTTCTATACCATCGAAGGTAATTAGTTGAATATAGTCCTTATTTCCTATATTTATCTCGGAAATCATCTCTATAATGGAGCTTATCCTTGATGCCTCAATAAGCTGTAGAGCAGTGTCAAATAGCTGCGAATTATTTATATCAATTTTGTCACCCAATTTAAAACCCTGGAACTCCACACCAGTTATCAGGACTAAATCTTCGCCCAAATACTCATTGCTTGCCTGCAAAACTACTTGGCTTGAGTCTATGTAGATAAAAGATCCCATATATGGTATTATAGCATACTTTTCTCTTTCCTTAACAGTAATCATCATACTATTTGGCAACTTTCTTTTTACCTCTGCATCTTTTACAAAAGGATTTTTTGCGACATTGTCTCCTATCTCTAATAAATTATATTGGAATATATTTCTACTTAAATATAGTTTTGATTCTTCTATTATTTCATCCTCTGTTAACAATACATTGCCGAAAACTTCAATTTTTTTTAAATTTAGTAAATCAGATTGCAGTATACTATAGATTGTCCATAATATAAAAATTATTGTCAAAAAAAACACAACCAGTATTCCCTTTATCTTTCTACGAATTATGTTTTTTTCCCTTCTTTTGCTAATCTGTTTCATAGCTAACTCCTATTCTTTATAAATAGCTTGTACAAATATTTTTTAAAAGTAATAATTTTCGGGCAAGATTTAAAAATATATAATTAATTTTTCCAAATCCACGCTTATAGCAATAATTTTTATTAAATTTATTGTTACAGCAATATATCCATATTACATCAGAAAAAGTCCACAAAATTTTTGTTTATATACTAGCATTAATAAAAAATTATATTTTAATAAAAAAATTATGCAAGACTGCCTATTACAAGGCAGAGAGATCTCCCGACCCTGCTATAATTTATTAATACTTGCACCAATTGATTTCAAATGTTTCTCTATATGATCATAACCCCTCTCGATATGTTTGGCATTTTCTATAATGGTAGTACCCTCGGCCGCAAGTCCTGCCAATATCAAAGCAGCCCCACCCCTCAAATCATTAGCTGTCACCGTAGCACCTGTAAGTTTTTGTACACCTTTTACAACAGCTATTCTTCCATCGACATTGATATTTGCACCCATCCTAATCAACTCATGAGCATGTTTATATCTATTTTCAAATATATTTTCTTTAATAATACTTATACCATCACTTATGGTCATTAAGGCCATTATTTGTGACTGCATATCCGTAGGAAAACCTGGGTAGGGTAAAGTCTTTACTGATTCTATAGCCCTTATTCTGTCAGGGGCTATTAGCTTAATAGTATCATCAGAATAGCTTATTCTACAGCCGCATTCCTTTAACTTATATATTGTAGATTGGAGGTGCTCCGGAACAATATTTCTTAACAAAATTTCTCCTCTTGTAATAGCTGCTGCAATTAAATATGTTCCCGCAACAATCCGATCCGAAATAATTGTATGTTCCACTGGGTGAAGTTCTTTTACCCCTTCAATTTTTATGGTATTACTACCCGCACCCGTAATTTTTCCACCCATAGCATTAATAAAATTCTGTAAATCTCTGATTTCAGGCTCCCTAGCTGCATTTCTAATAGTTGTGATTCCTGATGCATAGACTCCTGCCAACATGATATTTTCTGTAGCACCCACACTGGGAAAATCCAATTGTATGTCACAGCCCTTTAAACCACTTGTTTTACATATTAAAAACCCGTGCTTTTCCTCTATATTAGCACCTATTTCTCTTAGGGATTTTAAATGAAGATCTATGGGTCGCGGTCCAATCTCACAACCACCCGGATAACTTACAATTGTTTCCTTACACCTGGCCAGCATAGCACCTAAAAATATAATTGAAGACCGCATTTCCCTAACCAAATTTTCCGGAATCTTATGGTTATTAAGCTTGCTAGAGTCTACGATCATAGTCCCATTCTCTTTTTTAACCTCACAACCGACCGATTTTAAAATTTTTGTCATTATCCCCACATCAGTTATTTGAGGAATAT
Organism: uncultured Clostridiaceae bacterium; assembly: GCA_964623185.1. Classification (GTDB taxonomy): domain Bacteria; phylum Bacillota; class Clostridia; order Peptostreptococcales; family Natronincolaceae; genus CAYMGQ01. The sequence continues at coordinate 2,402 of CAZUTD010000070.1, read as the reverse complement.
CATGAATCACATTTAATTTACCATTTAAAACGGTGGCTGCCAATATAGGCAATACGGAATTTTTAGCACCACTTACTTTTAATGGATTTTTGAACCTCCATTAAGTATTAACCTACTCATCCTGGGCACCTCCGGAACCAATTGATATATTATATAAAATGATAATGATGGTAATCGTTGGACAAATATGTATTATTAAAGAAATATATAACCATAATATGCAAAGGTCCCCAAGGTGTTACATAAAAATTTATTTATTTTTAATTAGGCCAATAATCTCATTATATATTAAATCGCTAGCGGATTTCTTAGAGATATTTCTACTGCACCTCTCCATTGTCTCGAGTTTATTCTTATTATTTAAAATTTCTCCAATATTCTTATATAAAACTTCCCCAGTTAAATCGTTTTCCTTAATTACTACTGCCGCACCCCTTTTTTGCATGGCCATTGCATTATATTCCTGATGATTTTCAGCAGTATAAGCCTTTGGAATCAAAATAGAAGGTTTACCTATAGCATTTATCTCAGTTATTGTGATGGCCCCCGCACTGCATATAATTAAATCACATGCTTTTAAAGCTAAGGGCATATCATCGATATAAGGTAAAACCCGATCATTGGTCATATCTATCCCATGCTGTGAAATTTCAGCCATAATTTTACTATGGTGTCTTTTCCCTGTTACCAACAAAATTGCAAAACTTTTATTAGGATACTTTATCATCATATCTGTAACTGTTTCATTGATGCGGATTGAACCACCACTTCCTCCTACAATCATAACTAGTGGCATCTCTTTTGTAGTTACATATCTTTTTTCAGCCTCCTCGGGAGATACATGAAAAAAATCATCTCTTATTGGATTTCCAGTAAGGACCAATTTATCCTTCCGTTTAAAATATTTTGACGCCTCGTTAAAACTTATAGCAACCTTATCAACAAAATTGCTTAGTATTTTATTTGTTATGCCGGGAAAAACATTTTGCTCGTGTATAATTGTGGGTATTCCCATTCTAGCCGCCATAAAAACGATTGGACCACATACAAATCCACCTGTACCAACAACAATATCTGGTTTAAATCTCCTGATAATTTTTCTAGCCTCCCACAACCCTTTTAATAACATACCGGCACTCTTTAAATTGTGGATAGAGATTTTCCTCTTCAAATAACTTACAGTAATTGTTTCAATATCAAATCCAGCCTTTGGTACTATATCACTTTCCAAACCACTTTTGGTACCTATAAACAAAATCTTGGCTTGCTTATCATTTTTTTCAATCTTACTAGCAATAGCAATTGCTGGGTATATATGTCCACCTGTTCCCCCACCACTAATAATCACTCTCACATTGTTCAACTCCTGTTTATTTTTGTATGTTTTGATATATTAAGCAAAATCCCCATACAGGCCATAAATATGGCTAAAGCATTGCCACCATAACTAATAAATGGTAGGGGTATCCCGGTAACCGGCATGGACGATGTTGCCACTGCTATATTCACAGTAACCTGCACTATTATCATCGAAATTATGCCCGTGGCCATTAGACAAGATAATAAATCAGGAGCATGGATTGCTATTCTTATACCCCTCCAAATTAGCACCATGAACAACAATATAATTGTTAACCCACCCACAAATCCTAACTCCTCACCTATAATAGCAAATATGAAATCATTCTGGGGTTCTGGCAAGTAAAAGTGTTTTTGAACGCTCCTGCCTAATCCTCGGCCAAAAAGTCCCCCCGACCCTAAAGCAAGTAAGGATTGAATAGCTTGAAACCCACTATCTGTGGGATCCGCCCAGGGATCAAGGAAGGCTGTGATCCTTCTTGCCTTATACCCCTTACCACTCATGAAAATATAAAATAAACCACCCGTTAACCCAGCAATTCCCGTAAAAACTACCCCAAGGAAATGTGATAATTTCATACCCCCAACATATACCATGCTGATAATAATAATTACCACAACCAAGGCCGTGCTAAAATCTGGTTGTTCCTTAATAAGTGCAAAAAATATGGCCGCCAATATTAAATATGGAACTACTCCTTGGAAAAACTTATCTAGCTTCCCTTTTTTTCTATTTATGCTGGTTGCTACAAAAATAATAACTGCAAATTTTGCAATTTCTGATGGCATAATAGTTATAGCATTTACCCCAATCCATCTTTTTGCCCCATGAATTTCAATGCCCAAGGGAGTCAGTACAAGTATCAACAAGATAATACTAACAAAAAGTATAATATTAGCGTATTTTGCCCAATACTTATAATTAATTTTAGCACAAAAATACATGGCAAAAGTTCCAACAGCAGACCAGACTAGGATTCTTTTTAGGAAATAATAGCCATCACCCTGTCTTACCATTGCGGCCGAAAAACTTGAACTAAAAA
>CAZUTD010000069.1:0-7384 GCA_964623185.1 uncultured Clostridiaceae bacterium | reverse complement strand
CTGATATATTAGAAGAAGAGGCAACTGAATTAATTGAAAAGGCGGTAATTGAAAAGGCGGTAAAGTAATTCTTATATCCTCGAAAGAGGATTTATTTTTGCAAACTATTTTTTTGCTGGCTTTTAAAAGCCTTACTATGATAAATGTAATTTAAAAAATGTCTAGATTCTAATAATGTTGGGTCTAGGCATGGGAAGATATTATATTAGTCACATTCTTTTTAAAAATAATAGTATATTCCTTGTTTAATTTTATCTGAAATTTTGTTACAATAGATATATGATCGCGCTTTTTCAAAGGAATCTTTCTATAAGAGGACTAAATTTACCTTGGCGATAGGGCTTATTTTCCTATCTTTGAAATTTTTCTGAAATCAGATATTAAAAAATGAAAAAAAGGGCATAATTAAAGAATAGGAGGTGAAAGAATGTTAAATAAAATTGCAAGATTTGTTCTAACTATTTTAGGCGCACTATCAGGATTATTAATTTATACTCATGTAGCGGCAAACATTCTAACTATAACTAAGGAAAACTTTGTTATTTATATTATTGGAATTATAATATCCGCATTAATTAGCGGGGGTTTTTTATTTCTCTTGGCACCATTGTTTATTAACAAAACAAAGGAAGTGGCTAATTGGATAGAGAATGAATTGGCGAATGTACCTGTCGCTAACATTGTTTTGGGGTCGGTAGGTTTAATCGTGGGACTTATAATTGCTTATTTAATTAGTCAACTAACTAACAATATCCCTATCCCGTTTGTAGGAACAATTGTCTCCACTGTTGTATATATTTTTATGGCCCACTTAGGAATAAGTATTGCAACGAAAAAGTTGGGGGAAATCCCTAGTCTGCAAAGTTTTCTCAAGAGAAATATTATTAGGGACAAGGGAGGAAGAAGGGAACATGGGGGGTCTTCTAAAATTTTGGATACCAGTGTTATTATTGATGGAAGGATAGCTGACATCTGCAAAACGGGTTTTATTGAGGGTCCTTTGGTTATACCCGAGTTTGTCTTGGAGGAATTACGCCATATAGCAGATTCCTCAGTCACTATTAAAAGGAATAGGGGCAGAAGGGGTTTGGATATTTTAAATAAAATCCAAAAAGAACTGGATATAGAGGTTAGAATTGACTCTACCAAATTAGATAATTCTTTAGAAGTTGATACAAAGTTATTGAAATTGGCTCAAATTTTAGAGGGCAAAGTAGTTACTAATGATTATAATTTAAATAAGGTAGCCGAATTTCAGGGCGTGCCAGTATTAAATATTAATGAGTTGGCAAATGCGGTTAAACCTGTGGTCTTACCGGGTGAAGAGATGTTTGTTAATGTTATCAAAGACGGCAAGGAATCTGGTCAGGGCTTAGCTTATTTAGATGATGGTACTATGATTGTTGTTGAAGGCGGGAAAAAATATATTGGCCAAAATATAGATGTGTTAGTTACATCTGTACTTCAAACTGCCGCAGGCAGGATGATTTTTGCAAAACCTAAATCTTTGGCAGATAGGTCTGCCTAATTTAAGATAATTTGAATCCGGGGACCCTTCAAGAGAGGGGTTCTTTTTCCGTATTATTAAAAAGTTAGCTTTTTTCTTTGAAAAGGTAAGGGGGATAAAATTTATGACAAATAGGACTTTAGTAAGTGCTATAATTGTAGCTGCCGGTAAAGGCAAAAGGATGGGTCAGGGTTTTAACAAACAATATATCATCTTGAGGGAAAAACCAATTGTAGCCCATACATTAGAAGTTTTTGAAAAAAGTTCTTACATAGATGATATTATTCTGGTAGTACCCAAGGAGGAAATGGCCTATGCGGAAAAGGAAGTTGTATCAAAGTTTAATCTTCGAAAAGTTACCAAGATAATCGGTGGAGGAAAAGAAAGACAGGATTCGGTTTATAATGGTCTTTTGGCCGTGGATAATAATTGTAAGATTGTAATGGTTCATGATGGGGTCAGACCATTTGTAAATGAAGATCTTATAAAGAAAAGTATAGAGGAGACAAAGAAAACAGGTGCTGTTATACTGGCTATGCCAGTGAAGGATACTATTAAAATTATAAATTCCAAAGATGAGGTCGTAGATACCCCTAACAGGAAAAAACTTTGGGCAGTTCAAACGCCCCAGACTTTTTTATATGAAGTTTTAAAAAGCTCTTATGATAGGGCGCAAAAGGAGCATATCTTTGCCACTGACGATTCCATGATAGTTGAGAAGTCAGGCTATGTGGTAAAAAAGATAGAGGGGAGTTATAAAAATATTAAAATAACAACGCCGGAGGATTTAATAATGGCTGAGGCAATAATTCAAGAGGGGTGGTAATTAAATGCGGGTGGGACTGGGCTATGATATTCATAAATTAGTTAAGGGCAGGAAGCTTATTTTAGGGGGGGTTCACATTCCCTATGATAGGGGTCTATTAGGACATTCGGATGCGGATGTATTGCTCCATGCTATTAAAGATGCTATCTTAGGAGCTTTAGCCTTGGGGGATATAGGCAAACATTTTCCGGACACTGATGATAGTTATGAGGGTGCTGATAGTTTGAAACTATTGGAAAAGGTAAGTGAAATAATAAGTCCTAAGGGCTATGCTGTGAATAATATTGATGCTATTATTATAGCGGAGAAACCTAAAATGGCTCCCTATGTGGATCAAATGAGGGAAAACATAGCAAGTGCATTAAATATTTCTGCCCACCAAGTTAATGTGAAAGCTACTACTACGGAAGGATTGGGGGCAACCGGCAGGGGGGAAGGTATTGCGGCCCAAGCTGTAGTAAGTCTTGTTATTAGGTGAGGATGACGAAACAAAATTGTTGACATAAATTACGAAATAATATATCCTAATAAAAAAGAACATATTAAGCTATGATAGAGAATAGTAAAATGTTTAAACTTTACAGAAAGAAAACCTATAGCTGGAAGGTTTTTATGTTTAAACTTTGAACCCGTTCTTGAGCTGTTAACTGAAAACATTAGGTTATGCCGGTGGACAACGTTAAGTCATTAAGTGAATCCTTGGGGATTAACTAGAGTGGTACCGCGGGATAAATATGCTCTCGTCTCTAACATATTTGAGATGGGAGTTTTTGTTTTTGTCGAAATGAGGATTTAGGGTGTTTCAAGCAAGAGTTAGCTTTTATAAAAGACGAAGGGAGAATATATAATGGCCAAAAAAAAGAAGGAATTTGTTTCTGAGATTACACCTATGGAGGTGGATTTTGCTCAATGGTATACAGATGTAATAAGAAAAACTGACCTGGTGGATTATTCACCGGTAAAAGGCTTTATGGTAATCAAACCTTATGGGTACGCTATCTGGGAAAATATTCAAGACTATATGGACAGGCGATTTAAAGAGACTGGGCATAAAAATTGCTATTTTCCGTTATTAATACCAGAAAGTCTATTAAAAAAAGAGGCAGACCATGTTGAAGGTTTTGCACCTGAAGTGGCTTGGGTTACGCATGGTGGAGATGAAAAATTAGCCGAAAGGCTTTGCGTTCGTCCAACTTCGGAGACAATTATTTGTGAAATGTATTCAAAATGGCTCAAATCCTATAGAGATCTGCCATTCTTGTATAACCAATGGTGTAGTGTTGTCCGGTGGGAAAAAAGTACGCGACCATTTTTAAGAACTTCAGAATTCCTATGGCAGGAGGGCCATACACTGCACGAAACTTATGAAGAGGCCCAGGAAGAAACCCTGCAGATGTTGGAGATATATAGGGAGACAGCGGAGGAATTATTAGCAATCCCTGTAGTTGTAGGCCAAAAAAGTGAAAAAGAAAAATTTGCTGGGGCTTATGCTACCTATACCATGGAGGCATTAATGCATGATGGTAAAGCTTTGCAAGCAGGGACTTCTCATAACTTGGGACAGCATTTTACAACCGCATTTGACATCACATTCCTTGACAGAGACGGGGAATTAAAGCATCCCTACCACACTTCGTGGGGAGTATCTACCCGGCTTATCGGGGGTGTTATTATGGTACATGGCGATAATAGGGGCTTGGTTTTACCCCCAGGGATTGCACCTGTCCAAGCAGTAATTCTCCCAATTGCAGCCCATAAGGGTGGAGTAATGGAAAAGGCTGAAGAAATCTTTGACCAGTTAAAGGGAGAAATCAGGGTGGAACTAGATGATAGAGAAAATTATTCGCCAGGATGGAAGTTTAATGAGTGGGAAATGAAGGGTGTTCCTGTCCGTATAGAGATAGGGCCAAAAGATATAGAAAAAAACCAGGTAGTTTTGTTTAGAAGAGATACCTTAGAAAAAGAGATAGTTCCCTTAAATGAAGTTAAAGTAAGGGTGGAAAATTTATTAAAAGATGTTCATAACAATTTATTGTTAAAGGCTAAAAAGATGAGAGATGAACATACCTATTATGTTAAAAATCTGGATGAAATGAAGGAGATAATGGATAATAAGCCTGGTTTTGTTAAGGCGCCTTGGTGCCAAGATAGGGAATGCGAGGATAAAATTAAGGAGGAGACTGGGGCAACTATGAGGTGTATCCCCTTCGAGCAAGAAGATTTGGGGAATATTTGTCCTTTCTGTGGCAAAGAGGCAAGAGCTATGACATACTTTGCTAAAGCATATTAATTTGAATTCAAGAGTATAAAGTAATATCAGGGGAAAATCTGCCTAACAGCAGATTTTCTTTTGGTATATTTACGGGTTGATAAGGTAAAATATAGGCATATGAATAATGTGGAGGGGTCGTTAATGAAGGAAAAACTATTTATTTATATAACTATATTTGGCCTACTTATGTTTAGCATTATAAGTCATGGTAATCAGCAAGTTGTAGTAACATTAGGAAATGATTTAAATCAACAACAAAGACAAGAAATTTTGGAATTATTTCGAGTTGTCGAGGAGGATACAAGAATATTATTAATTACAAATGAAGAAGAAAGAAAATATTTAGAGGGGGTAGCGAGTGAAAAAGAAATTGGCAATCATGCTATTTCATCAGCCTTTGTCAAAAGCCTAGCACCGGGTGAAAAGATGACTATAGAGATTTATAATATCAATTGGCTGACCAAGGATATGGTCGCTAATGCCCTGACAACGGCGGGAATAACTAATGCCAAGGTGATTATAGCTGCACCTTTCGAGGTCTCCGGCACAGCTGCTTTAACCGGCATAATAAAGGCTTTCGAGGAACTTAGGGGCAAGGCCTTGGGTGAAGGGGAAAAAAGGGCAGCTAATAGGGAAATAGTTAAAACAGGGGAATTGGGTCAAGATATTGGGAGGGAAAAAGCTGCCACCCTGATTCGGGAAATTAAGTATATTCTTGTTAAGGAAGGGGTTAAGGAACCTGAGGAAATAAGAAAAATAGTCATTAATGTTGCGAACGAATTAAATATTAGCCTATCTGATAAACAATTACAGGATATTTTAAATTTAATGGAGGAAATTAGCAGATTAAAAATTGATAGACAACTTATTCAAGGCCAGCTTGAGGATATAGGAAAAAGCCTAAATGAAATTTCTAGTGGAAATAAGGAGATAAAATCCTTGTTGGAGAGGATAATTGACATGATAGGGAATTTTCTTAAGACCATATTGGGTATGCTTTCAAAAGGATGATTTTCCTTGATAACAAAAAAAATATGGTTTATAATGGTGTAGTGGTGGGCGAAGCCCTTATTGATGCTTAAAGGGGAGGTTTATATTATGGGAGTAAGAGTGAGATTTGCACCAAGTCCTACAGGATTTGTACATATAGGTAGTTTAAGAACAGCCTTATATAATTATTTACTTGCTAAAAAGCAAGGAGGCAAGTATGTCCTAAGAATAGAAGATACTGATCAAAGCAGGTTGGTAGAAGGGGCTATTGAGGATTTAATATCTTCCATGGAATGGGCGGGTATTCGGCATGATGAGGGACTGGTAAGAGCTAACAAGGGTTTAATAGAAAAAGGTGAATATGGTCCCTATGTTCAATCACAACGCCTGGGTATTTATACAGAACATATAGGTAAATTATTGGACAGTGGCCATGCTTATCCATGTTTTTGTTCAAAGGAAAGGCTTGATAAGGTTAGAGAGGAACAAAAATCTGCTGCATTGACAGCCAAGTATGATGGGCATTGTAGAAATTTATCAAAAGATGAAATAAAGGCAAGGCAAGATGCAAATGAGCCCTATGTTATCAGGTTAAAGTTACCCCGAAATAGGAATATAGAATTTGAAGATCTTGTAAGGGGTAAGGTAGTCTTTAATACTGATGAAATTGATGATCAGGTTTTGATAAAATCTGATGGTTTTCCTACCTATCATTTCGCTGTGGTTGTGGATGATTACTTAATGAAGATTACCCATATAATCCGCGGTGAGGAATGGTTATCTTCCACACCCAAGCATGTTTATTTATATGAGGTAATGGGGTGGAAGGCACCTGAATTTGTTCACTTGCCTAATATACTTAATATAGATAAGAAAAAATTAAGCAAACGCCATGGAGATGTGGCGGTAGAGGATTTTATGAAAAAGGGTTATTTACCACAAGCCCTGGTGAATTATGTAGCATTGGTAGGCTGGAGCCCTGAGGATAATAGGGAGATATTTTCCATGAAGGAATTGGAGGAACAATTCTCCTTGGATAGGGTATCGAAAAGTGGTGGGGTCTTCGATGTAAACAAATTAAACTGGATGAATAACCACTATATTAAAGAAAGCCCTGTTAACAAGATAACAGATATGGCAATCCCTTACCTAATACAGGCCGGATATATAAAAGAGAATGAAGTTGAACAAAGATATGAATGGTTACAAGATATGGTGTCTCTTGTTAAGGATAGTTTAGATTATATGGAGGAAATCATAGATAAGGTAGATATGTTCTTCAAGACTGATGTAAAGCCAGAGGACGAGGAAGCAATACATATCTTAGGGCAAGATTTTGTGGAGGAATTATTACGAGCCTTTTGTGAAAAAGTTATGCAAGCTGATAATGTGGGACAGGATATGATTAAAAAAATATTTAAAGAAATTCAAAAAGAAAAGGGAATAAAAGGACCCAACCTATATAGGCCCATAAGGGTTGCTATTACCGGTAAGGCTAATGGACCAGATTTACCCTTGATTATTAAAGTTTTAGGTAGACAAAACTTGTTAAATCGCATAGAATATGTATTAAATAATTTTATATGATAAAAACTTTGAACAGAATAAGTAAATCCAAACTGCTTTTTAGAGAGGGATCGTCGTGGGCTGAAAGTGATCCTAGAGTATAGGTGGGTTGAAATGCCTCTGGGAGTTATTGCTTGAAATTTTTGAGTAGAGTAAATCGGTGGGCCCCGTTATAGGCCTAAAGGGGAGCGATTTTATCGTTCAACCAGAGTGGAACCGCGGA
>CAZUTD010000068.1:3073-7410 GCA_964623185.1 uncultured Clostridiaceae bacterium | reverse complement strand
TAATCCATGTTTTCTAATGTGACAGTAAAATCTAAGTCTATTTTACCATGTTCGTCCCCTATAATGGTGTTTAAATCCACTATCAACTTACTCACCTCTATCCATAAGGCTGAAAACATCTGTACATCCTTATACTAATAAGCCTGTTTTAAAATAAGTTTTCGAAAATAAATATTTTCTGGAAACTATAATAATTTATATCAATAAAATTGATTATATAAATCTATCATATTTTTGTCAAGTATTTTATTATCAAGTTTGCTCCAAGCAGGATACAAATATATCTAAATACATTTGTATTTTTTTAAAATTATACTAGTAAGAAAGCCTGGGACTTGGCAGCCCAATTCAATACATACTTATTTTACAAGTTCCATAGTTTCCCTTGCAATGCTTAGCTCTTCATTCGTGGGTATTAACAGGACTTTTACTGGACAATCCTCAGTACTTATTATCGTTTCCTTTCCCCGGATATTATTTTTGTTATCATCTATTTTGATTCCTAGGAATTCAAGCCCATCACAAATTGCCTTCCTTGCCGTCACAGAATTCTCACCCAAGCCTGCTGTAAATACAACTGCATCTAATCCACCCATTAGGGCGGCATAAGCACCAATATATTTTTTAACCCTTTGATAATAAACATTTAGTGCTAGTCGTGCCCTTTTATTTCCATTATCGGCGGCTTGCTCAATATCTCTAAAATCACTACTTATACCTGATAGACCCAGTACCCCTGATTTTTTATTCATCATATTGTTTACTTGTGATATAGTTAAATCATCCTTTTTCATCCAAAATTCAATAATTGCCGGGTCCATATCTCCACATCTTGTACCCATTACTAGACCTTCTAAGGGAGTAAAGCCCATACTCGTATCAATAGATTTCCCATTTTTGACGCCTGCTATACTTGCCCCATTTCCCAAATGACAAGTCACAATTTTCAAATTATCAGCTGCTTGGCCTAGCAGTTCTGCAGCCCTTGTTGACACATACTTATGGGATGTTCCATGGAAACCATATCTTCGTATCTTGTGTTTTTCATATAATTCATATGGTAATGCATACATGTAAGATGCCTCGGGCATACTTTGATGAAAAGCCGTATCAAATACAGCAACCATAGGAACAGTCGGTAATATTTCTTCGCAGGCATATATACCCATTAAATTTGGCGGATTATGTAATGGTGCCAATTGTGAACATTCCTCCAAGACTTCTTTCACAGTTTTATCGATAAGAACAGATTGAGAAAACTTTTCACCGCCATGTACAACCCTATGGCCTACAGCTATTATCTCATCCATTGTTTGTATTGCACCATATTCAGGATGCGTCAATGCACTTAATACTATCTTTATAGCATCTTTATGGTCTGCCATCTGATCCTTAATTATTGCTTCCCTTTTACCTTCGGTTTCGTGTTTGACAAAAGATCCCTCTATCCCAATTCTTTCCGCAATTCCCTTTGCCAATAAAACCTCGCCCTTCATATTTATTAGCTGATACTTAAGGGATGAACTTCCACAATTCATAACTAGAACCTTCATTTTACCTAATACCTCCCTAGATGATTTTGATTTTATATCTATTGATAAAATTTTATCAAAAATTCTATTAACATAACAATAATAATGGATTTTTGATGATTTTTCAAGCTTTTCCATGTTTTTTGAAAATTATTTTTATAATACTTTCTAATTTGCTAATATAATAGTATTATATCCTTATAGTATGATTAATTTGTATTTAGAAGTGCTTTTTTGAGGATTTATAAATCAAAAAATTTTAGGAGGTTCTTATGAAAGTTTTAGGATTGGTCGCTGAATATAATCCCTTCCATAACGGCCATTATTATCATTTAAATAAATCTATTGAAATCACAGGTGCTACTCATACAGTAGCAGTTATGAGCGGTAATTTCTTACAGAGGGGTGAGCCTGCCCTACTAAGCAAGTGGCAACGAGCTAAAATGGCAATTGATAATGGTGTTGATTTAGTTATTGAATTACCCACCGCATATGCATGTTCAACAGCTGAGTTTTTTGCATTTGCTTCAATTAATTTATTACATAATTTAAATATCGTGAACTATATTGCTTTTGCTAGTGAAATTGGTGATATCTCTATCTTAAAAAGTATTGCAAAAATCCTTTCAGAATCCCCAAAAACTTTTAGGGATTTATTAAAAAAGCATTTATCTATGGGTTGTTCTTTTCCAGTAGCACGGTCTAATGCATTGTTAGATTACTACAAAAGTTTGCACAAAAATTCTAACCAGATAAAACTTATGGACATTCAATCAATTATAAGTAATCCTAACAATATTTTATCTATTGAATACCTTAAAGCTTTAAATAAGCTTAATAGTTCAATAATACCCCATACTTTTCCACGAATGGGTGCTAATTATCATTCAACTGAAATTCACATGGGTATTTCTAGTGCGACAGCTATAAGGGAATATTTAAGATTAGACAAGCCTTTATGTAATTTATCAAATGTAATGCCTCTTGCATCTTATAAAATCCTTAAGGAATCTTATGAATTAAATCTTGCCCCAATTTTCAAAGAGGACTTTACTGATGGTCTTCTAACAATTTTAAGAAGAAAAGATATTAAGGGTTTTGCTGAATACTTTGATTTGAAGGAAGGTCTAGAAAATAGATTCCATAAATGTTGTCATGCTGTTAACAGCCTTGATGATCTATATAACTGCATCAAAAGCAAACGCTACCCTATGACACGCATACAAAGAATTTGCATTCATATCCTGCTAAACCTACGGGAAAGGGACCTTGTTTTATATAACAAATCCGGACCACAGTATGTTAGGGTACTGGGCTTTAATAACAAGGGTCGCCAGATATTAAAATTATTAAAATCCCGGTCAATATTGCCCATAATTACAAAATTAAATCACTATACCCCCAAAAATTCTATTGCAAAAGGAATGTTGGATTTGGATATCAGGGCCTCAAGTATTTATGGACTAGCTATGAAAAACCATGATTATGCTACAAAACTTATGGATTATTATGAAAGCCCCTATTACAATAATAAATAAAACATCACAATTGCTATTTTGTATAGAATATATCCTTTTTATTGAAATATATATTAATATAGGATTTTATTGTTCAATATAAGCTTTGGTTTATTCATTCATTCATATCCACAATAAAGTTTATATTTGCATCCAATTGCTAGGGGGGTCTATGTGGGAGCAATTGTATTTTTGTTAATTTTAATTATTACTGGGTTTTTTATATTTTTTTTTAAGCCTATCCTCAATAAAATTTGCACTTTTTTATCTAATTACGCTATCTCATTCATTGTAGTTACTCTAGTCATTTGTATAATAATTTTCCCCAACGAATCTGTCAAAGCTGCCTATAATGGATTAGAAATATGGTTTAAAATTGTTTTCCCAGCATTATTTCCATTTTTTGTTGGTTCCGAATTGTTAAAAAGTTTAGGCATAATTGAATTTATTGGCACATTGCTGGAGCCTTTAATGCGTCCAATATTCAATGTCCCCGGAGAGGGTTCGTTTGCCCTTGCTATGAGCGTTGTTTCTGGTTACCCTGTGGGAGTAAAAATTACCGCAGACTTGCGGAAAGACCGGCATATATCTAATATAGAAGCCCAAAGGTTGGTGTCGTTTTGCAGTACCTCTGGCCCCCTCTTCATGATAGGATCAGTTTCTATCGGCATGTTTAAATCTTCCCAAATCGGCATAATATTGGCCACTTGCCACTATATAGCTGCCCTTGTTATGGGTATTTCCTTCAGTTTCTATAAAAAATCAAAAAGCAAAAAGAAAAATCATATAAAATCATCCAGTAATTACAACATTTTTAAAAGAGCCTTCCTAAATCTTGCAAATATATGTAAATACTCTCCCCCTTTTGGTAAACTTCTGGGAGATTCTATAAGTTCCGCTATTAATACTATTTTAATGGTTGGAGGCTTTATAATTTTGTTTTCAGTTATAGTCAAGGCAATAGGATTAATTGGGCTTATTAATCTTATTTCCAATTTCCTGCTCTTTATAATTAAACCATTCCATCCTGACCCTTTGATTATCAAGGCACTTATTACAGGCCTCTTTGAGGTAACTATAGGTTGTAAATTGATTGCTGATGCCTTTACTCTTAATCTTGTTCATCGTGTAGCTACTGCAAGTTTTATAATTGGTTGGAGCGGTCTTTCCATTCACGCCCAATCGATTAGTATCCTGAGTACAACTGATATCAAGCCCGCTTTGTATATGGTCTCTAAGTTTTTTCATGGTTTGATATCCTGCCTACTGGTATATATCTTATATCCGG
>CAZUTD010000068.1:0-3063 GCA_964623185.1 uncultured Clostridiaceae bacterium | reverse complement strand
AGGCTATTATTTTTTAAGCATTTTTAAATTATCAGCTGAATTTTTTATTTTAGTATCACTTTTACTTCTTTTGACCTCTTTGATAATTGGTTTGACTTTATATTTATTTTCGTTTCTAACCGGTAAAGGTTAATGTCTGTAACCTTAATAAAGGGGATGAAATTTATTTCATCCCCTTTAATTCATTTCTATTGTTATTTATCGTTTCACCAAGTTCATTTAATACATTTTCTATTTGGATTAGTATTTCATCAGCATAATCTCGAGCCCCCAACCGCATTTCTTTGGCACTTGTTTGCGCTTGGCCTATAATCTCTTCCGCCTGTTTTTGTGCAATTTTTGTAATTTCATCCTGTTCAACCATCGCAGCTATATGTTCATTTGCCTCTTGCGTAATAGTATCAGCGTCTTGCTGTGCCTCTATCAAAATTCTTTGTCTCTCTTCTTTAATCCATTGTGCTTGTTTCACTTCATCAGGTAAATGTATTCTTACTTCCTTTATTATTTCCAGCAACTCGTCCTTATCAACTAATACCTTATGAGCAAAAGGTATTGATGAGCCATTTTCAACTATATCTTCTAATTCCTCAAGCAACCGCAATACTTCCATAATTGATCCCCCTTACTATTTTATTTTTTTAAAAATCGCCTTTTTTGTTGATTTAGGTACCAATCCTTCAATACATCCACCATATTTTGCAACCTCTTTTACTATACTAGAACTGAGATATGAGTTTTCACTGCTAGTCATCAAAAAAATTGTTTCAAGATCAGGGGCTAATTTCCTGTTCATTAAAGCCATTTGGAATTCATACTCAAAATCAGAGACAGCTCTTAAACCTTTTATAATCATACTTGCATTGTTTTGAGTTGCATAATCCGTTAATAATCCAGTAAAACAATCGACCACTACATTGCTACAGGATTGGACTGCCTGTTCAATTAAACCTACCCTTTCCTGTACCGTAAACAATGGATTTTTACTTGGGTTCTCTAAAACTGCTACAATGACCTTATCACAAAGTTTTGAAGCCCTCTGGATAATGTCTAAATGTCCATTCGTAATAGGATCAAAACTTCCTGGATAAATACCTATTTTCATTTAAACTTCCTCCTTTTGTCTATAGAAGGAAACGCTTGTATTTCCATAGTCTTTCCTCCTAAACACTAATGTCCCGTGAATTTCATCCGGCATCTGTTCATGTTTGTCATGTTCCACAACAATTATACCCGAAGAATTTAGTAATTTGTGTTTTGTAATATATTCAATTGATATTTCCCCTAAACCTTTGTTATAGGGGGGATCAATAAATATAATATCAGCCTGCACATTCCTTTGACCTAATTTGCCTATGGCAGTAACAGCATCATCTAGTATAATTTCTGCCCGTGTTAAAAAATTAGTGTTATCCAAATTTTTTTTAATAATATTTACACTATTTCTACTTTTATCCACAAAGTATACCATTTTTGCATCTCTTGATAAAGCCTCTATACCCAAATTACCTGTGCCAGAAAATAAATCAATAACAGTTTTATTATAAATTTTACCCTGTATGATATTAAAAATTGATTCTTTTACACGATCCGATGTTGGTCTAGTATCCAGATTTTTGGGGCTAATAAGTTTGTACCCCTTAGCCCTACCAGCAATAATTCGCATGTATTTTCTCCTTGTTTTATCACATCTACATTCTAACACACCTACTAATGCTTAACAAAACCTTTTGCATTCCACCTAATTTAACCTAATATAAAAAGTTGCTGTGAAAGAATAGACTTCCACCATCCCAAGTCCATTTTTATTAAAATACACTAGGAGCTTTATAGTTTTAAACATCTATACCTTAATACAATCTAATAAGTTTTAATTGCCCAATTATAATCCTTCAAAATCCTTAAGCTTTTCATTTAGCCTTTCGTTTAATAACATATTTTCGGGCAGGGATAGGTAAAAGTCATTCTTGAGCAAGTCTTCTATTTGTAACTGAACCCTTTTAAGAATCTTTACATGTTTGAATAAGTTTGCAATTTTAAGTTCGGGTAATCCGTGCTGTCTTAGACCTAAAAATTCGCCAGGTCCCCTTATTTGGAGATCCTTCTCTGAAATAATAAACCCGTCATTTGTACTTTCCATAATCTTTATTCTTTCCCTGGCTACTTTGCTTTTATTATTATGTAATAAGATGCAATAAGATTGCGAATGCCCCCTGCCCACCCTACCGCGTAGTTGGTGTAATTGCGCTAATCCAAACCTTTCAGCATTCTTTATTATCATTAGGCTTGCATTAGGAACATTGACACCTACTTCAATAACTGTAGTAGCGACTAAGACATTTATTTTGTTATCCAAAAACTGTTTCATTATATAATCTTTTTCATTTGCCTTCATCTTTCCATGTAATAGACCTACTTTGTAATTAGCAAAATATGTAGATGCCAATTCCTGATAGATTTCCATTGCTCCCTTAGCTTCTATATTTTCAGTTTCATCAATTAAGGGACATACTACATAAATTTGCCGCCCAAGCTGTAATTGTTTTTGTGCAAAAGCATATGCTTTATCCCTTTCCTGTGAATATAGGCTGTATGTTTTAATTTCTTTTCTACCTGGTGGTAATTTATCAATAATTGAAATATCTAAATCCCCATATAATATTAATGCCAATGTTCTTGGTATTGGTGTTGCGGTCATTACTAGAACATGTGGATTTTTTCCTTTTTCAGCTAAAATTGCCCTTTGCCTAACCCCGAACCGGTGTTGTTCATCTGTTATAACCAATGCCAAACATTTAAAGGAAACCTCCTCCTGGATTAAAGCATGGGTACCTATTACTATATCAATTTTGCCTTCCCTTATTTCTTTGATAAGTTCCAATTTTTTGTTCCTTGCTAGACTTCCGGTTAACAAACCTATTCGCACCCCCATGGGTTCTAGTAATTGTAGCAAGGAACTGTAGTGTTGTTCAGCTAAAATCTCAGTCGGTGCCATAAAAGCCCCTTGGCAACCATTAATAATGGTCTTATATAGGGCAATGATTGCAACTATAGTTTTCCCCGAAC
>CAZUTD010000067.1:0-7443 GCA_964623185.1 uncultured Clostridiaceae bacterium | reverse complement strand
ATCAATACCTGCACTGTCCTGTCCTCTGGATTTACCTTCTCTATCATGGGTATCCCAAAAGCCGCTGTTTTGCCTGTACCGGTTTGTGCCTGTCCAATAATATCCTTACCTTCATAAAGTTTTGGCAGGGATTGATACTGGATAGGTGTAGGTGCTTCAAACCCCAATTCCTCTACTATGCGTAATATATTTTCACTAATTTTTAAATCTTCAAATCCAATATTTTTCATTTTATCTCTCCTGGTTATAATATTTAAAAGAACTTAATTTGAAACTAAGCAAGTTTTCACAAGTTCCCTATGGACATAAAAAATCATCTTTTCCCCTATAATTGATTAATATATATAATTATTCTTTAATATATCCCTTTTTAACAGATTCATTGATAATATTTTCAACAAGTTTTGCCAAAACTTTGGAGCCTCCAGCCACATATTGAAATCTTTTTTTTACCTGTTCCAAAGTTACACCATGTTTTACCCATGTTCCGCCATTGGTGTAATAATTGTGCAATAAGGGTTGAATCCTATCCAAAGCAGCAGCAAATTTAGCCTCATCAGTTTTTAGTTCCTCGAACTCCTGCCACAAATTATATAATTCTTCTCCCTGATCCTCTGGTAATAAGGCAAAGATTTTAATAGCTGCGGATTCTTCTTTCTCATATTTATCACAATAATCCACAGAGTCATAGGCAAAAGTATCTCCCGCATAAATTTCCACAAGATCATGTATAGTTACCATTTTCATTACACGAAGAATATCTATATCTTCCCTATTAGCATATTCCGATAATACTATTGCCATCATAGCCAAATGCCAAGAATGTTCCGCATCATTTTCGCGTCTTGATTCATCAATTAATGTAGTCTGTCTAAATACATTTTTCAGTTTATCAATTTCAACTATAAAATCAATTTGTTTCATTAATCTATCGTCGTAAAGCACAATAAATCATCCCCTTTGATTTTTGTTCGCGGGTTTCTCTGATAATATCCATGTTAATGATTATACCATGAATTTACAACATATGAAAGATTTATACCAGCTTAAAAACTAAAAGCAAGATTATAAATTAGTTCCCCATCAAAATATAAAATCACAAAATTTGATATCTTATTTTCTTTCCATTAATAGTATAACCCAATTTTTGAGGATAATAATTTAAAATTATTACAGCTTTCTTATCTGCCTTTTATCGGCAAAGTAAAACCCCTAAATCCATATCAAGCTAAATTTAGGGGGTAACGCCAAAGTGCCTATATCTTGTTCATATTATTCGGTCTTGATGGCATCTAGGGCACTTAGATTCATAGCCCTTCGTGCTGGTGAGTAACCAGATATAATCCCAATTAGTGTAGCAAACACAACTGCAGATCCAGCTAATCCAATAGGTATGACAGACATTCCTGTAGACCCACCCATTGGGCCTAGGAAACCGCTGCCTATTTTATTTAATCCAAATGAAATGCTGTAACTTAATACCAATCCCGCTAAACCACCACAAAAACCAATAAAACCAGCTTCAACCAAGAAGAGTCTTTTTATATCGGGTAAATTCGCACCAAGGACTTTCATTACTCCTATTTCCCTTGTTCTTTCATAAATACTCATAATCATGGTGTTTGTTATACCTATAGCGGCTACAAACAAACTAACAGCACCGATTCCGCCCAAAATCGCCTGCATCTTAGCTGAAGTTTCCTTCATAGACTTTAGCATATCCGTTAAACTATAAGTCTGATAACCCATAGCTTGAATTGTCTCCTGAACTCTTTCTACATCGTGAATATCTTTGACCTTTACATTAATTCTTTCATATTTGTCCCCATCAAGACCTCGGTTTCTAGACCCGGAATTCTTTCTGTTGGCTCGTTGCTCTTCCTCTATAATTTTTTCCAAAGCGGAAATATTCATGTAGGCATTATAATCTTTTTCACTAAAACTTTCCTCTAATATCCCGACCCCCTTCACATTATGGGGCTTGGGGGGAACATAATTTTCGTCCTCCCTATTAAAGCTATTTCTAGTTTCACCATAATTCATATCTGAAGTTAGTATTAGATTATTGCTGATTAAATCAACAACGCTACTATCAGAACCCCATCCATGGCCATAGGGATCCCTTAATCTTGGGTTATAGAAATATCGGGCAACATTTTTGCCAAAAACCATAGCATCCTTATCAGTGGATAATAATAGCCTGCCTTCTTCAATTTTAAAATCAAAAGCCTCCATCACATCAGGATCAATCCCTATCACAGATACATAACCCACTAACCTGCCTATCCCCATTTTATAATGGGCACTTTTAATAGGCATTACCGCCCGTACCCCCGGTATTTGATTGAAACTAGCTACCGCTTTATCATCAAGAGCAACCTGCCCACCCTGTCCACCACCTGTAGAAAAATCATAACCCCCATAATTATAAATTTCAATAATATTCAAATCCCCCATTTGAGAGAGTTGTTCCTTAAAACTTCTATCCATGGCAATGCCTAAGGAAAGCATAATAACTATCGAGCTAGTACCTATTATAACGCCTAAAATTGTTAAGATCGTTCTAGTTTTCCGCCTCCAAAGGTTGCCTAAGGCCATCTTAAGCAGGTCTGAATTACTCATATGCATCCACTTCCTCTAACTTCTTTTTCCTTCTCCTGTAAAACACAAAACCACCAAATCCTGCTAGGATAATTATGCCTACACCCAGGCCTATCTTGCCCTTGCCTATAGAACTACTGTTTTCTTCATATTGCATAAAATCTTCTGGCATTTCTGGTTGCATTTGTTCCATTATTTCCAGGGAAAACTCTTTTTCAATAATATGGTGCTCATCAATTTCATCATCATATTCAAAAATAATCTTACCATTCAAGGCACCAGGATTTATGGGAATTATAGTAGCATCATAGTAATTACTATTTCCCGCATCGAGATTACCTATATATAAACTCCCTTCATGTGTATCGAAATTACCATCAATGGAAATAACCATATTTCTCATCAAGCCCCGGCCCCCATTGTAAAATTCCAATGACAGGGCTATTGGCATGCCAACAAAATTTTCATCTGATAATACAAGATCTCCCATAATTAAATTTGCTTCCTGAATAACGGGGATACCAATTAGTTCCTTTGTATTATATATTTCACCCCTATTATCCTCATATTCAATATCAGCAAAAATATTATGTGTTTTATATGCAGCATCTATTTTGGGCTTTAGTGTAAGTAACCTTTCCACCCTATTATTAGCAGGTATTTTTTCAATAAATATTGAATTGCTACTCCCAACAGGTGAAAACACATCCCCATCAGATGATATGCTAACCCTAATATTCCTAACATCTTTGCTTTTATTAGTATTATAAAATGATATAGTTAGGGGAAATGTTTCACCCGCTTTTATATACTCTGCAGCATAATCATACCAATCCACCATAACTTTTGGTGTTCCCATGTCCCTATCATCGCTATCCACAAAGACACCTATATACTGGTTAAAACTTTGGACATCCTTTTTGCTCCCAGTCCCCACACTATATTCAACTATGATTCTTATAGGATAATTTTTTGATTCAATCTTTTCTTTAGCAAAGAGTGTAAATTCTACTGGTGCACTTTGTCCCGCTCCAAGATTATTAATATTTTTTATGGCTAGCGACTTTGGTAATATTTCGTCACCAGCATCAATGGTCACTTTCACATTTTTCGCATCCTCATTACCACTATTTTTTAAGTTAAAACTAACATTAAAATCAGTATATGGTTTAACTGCCTCTTTGGGATAGGCTAAGTTTTCAAAAGTAAAATCAGTTTGTGCAGATGCCCTATCCTCTAGGGGTAGATACACCTTTGCTTTTGTTTCGTATTGAAGATCATATTCGTCCTTATAATTTAAGATTAAATCTAAACTATATGTACCACCATCTAGATCACTATCGGCACTTATATTGAAATAAATGGTCCTTACTTCCTTGGCTGCCAGGGTTCTCACATCTATAGTATCCAAGGTTGAATCCAATAATAATTCATTATTAGAAAATCCACTTAACTTTGCCTTTACATCCTTTGCCTCCATGTCTCCTTCATTTCTTAATGTCAATCCCACAGACTTAGTGGTGCCACTTATCAGTTTTCCTCCGTCAATTTTTACATCCATTAATTTAATTGAGGGAGTCTCATACTCATTTTCAACTTTTATGTAAATTGTTTCAGAAAAACCAAATGAACCCCCATTGGATGAAGTGTATTCGATATTCAATTTAATGGGATACATTTTAGCTTCCGCATTCTTCCTTACATTCAAATAAAATACTGCATTTTCAGTATTTCTGCCGGTGATGGAAGATATTTTTTTCCTTGTTACCATACTATCTATTTGAAATGGAAAGTCCTTCTCACCTTCAATTACAGGCGTAACAAAAATATTTTGGGCCTCCCCACTAGTTGTATTTTCTATTGGTATTGCCAGCCTGGCCTCGGTTCCCGCCTTAAACACGGGCATTTTGTAGTTTCTACCTATTATTAAATTGGGTTCATCTCTCTTAACTACCGGTGATTCATCAGGTTTTGAATCCTCAGCATATGTAAAATATGTATTTCCTAGCGATAATATTAATATAACAATAACAAACAAGCAAAAAAATTTACGCTTCATTTTTTGTCCTCCTATTTTCTTCAATCTTTTCTATATTGCCATCCAACATATAAAAAACCCTATCACCATAGCTTGCTATGCTTTGGTCATGGGTTACAATTATCAGGGTTTGATTGTTGTCCCTTGCCAAATTTAGCATAAGTTTCAGTACTTCATTAGTTGTTTTAGAATCTAGGTTTCCCGTGGGCTCATCGGCAAAAACAATAGGAGGCTTGGTAACAAAGGCCCTAGCTATTCCAACCCTTTGTTGCTGACCCCCGCTCATTTGTGTAGGTTTATGTTTTATATGTTTTTCTAACCCCACAGCAAATAACATCTCTTTTGCAATCTTTTCTCTCTTTTTCTTATCTACACCTTTAAATGTTAAAGGTAAACTAACATTTTCCAGGGCTGTTAAAGTTGGCATTAAATTATATGATTGGAATATAAACCCAATATTGTTTTGTCTAAACTTTGCTAACTGCCTTTCGCTCATTTTTTCAACATATTTTCCATGGATTTTTATTCTGCCCCGGCTTGGTTTTTCAAGACCTGCTAACAAATTAAGCAGGGTGGATTTTCCCGACCCTGATGTCCCTAATAGGCAACACACTTCCCCCAGTCCGATTTTTATCGAGATATTATCAAGGGCTATTACCTTTTCCTCCCCTACCCTGTATACTTTTCTGATATTATCAATCTCTATTGCGTATGTGATATAGATTCCCCCTATCCTAAAACTTTGTAAATACATAAAGTTCATTACAAAAATTATATCATAAAATTTATATTCAAATACTTAAGAATTTATTAAATTTTAACAGGGCTATCCCCTATATACTATATAGACGGAGTATACATGATAAAAGTTTCATTAATTTTAATATTCAATTTTAAAAAACTTCCAGGAAGGCAGTCTAATTTCAATTGCTTAGACTGTCTGCCTTGGAAGTATCATCCCATTTTTTATTCATATATTAACAATTTGCGAACAATATATTCAAATTCCATTTTATCTTTAAAATTCTGCAAATTTATCTGCAATAATTTCTATATTGTTCGACTTCATATCTTCTTGTAAAAGTGGTAATGTAAATATTTTTTTCCCTTCAAAAGTTTTTCTAATAATATCTAAGTATTTCTTCTCTTGTTCTTTCTTCTCTACCCAAAATTGATCCTGCATATTTTCAGGCAGAATTTTATTAACCACAATCCCATCAACTAATAAACTATATTTTTCTAACACATCGATAGCCTTAACAGTTTCATCTATTGGCAATTTTTCAGCATTAATAACAAAAATAAAAGACAAAAGTTTTTCATCCATCATTATTTTTTTTGCTTGGCTTATTTTTTCATATCTTCTTCGTAATATCTTAATAACTCCATCCTCTTCGATATCCTCTTGTTTTGCTACCCCCCTATTTTTGGACATGGATAAAAGATTAATTGATTTACTCCTTTTTTCTATGAGTGTATCTAGCCATGCTCCTAAAAGTTCCGGTAATGTTAGTAGCCTAATAGTATGGCCTGTGGGAGCAGTATCAAATACAATTCTATCATAGTTATCAATTTCTTCGGTTATAATTTCAACCATCTTATCAAGTAAAGCTGCTTCCTCGGTACCCGGTGAAATTGAAGCAGCATCAATTTGCTTGTTAATTTGTTGAACTATAACAGGGCTAACAACATTTTTTAAGCTTATTCTAACATTGTCCATATATCTTTTACTTTCTTTTTCAGCATTTATTTCAATTGCATCTAAATTTGCTAATACATTTTGAATTTCATCCCCAATTTCCCTTTCAAATATATCAGAAGTTGAATGTGCTGGGTCTGTAGAAACTAAAAGGGTTTTCAACCCACTCTTGGCAGAAAATACTGCATATGAAACGCTACAGGTAGTTTTGCCTACCCCACCCTTACCGCTAAAAAATATTAACTTGTTCATCGGTATCCTCCTTAAGCATCAAGATCGTAATCTCCCCATTTTTCTTCCCAAATACTCGCCCTATTAGCCATCCGCAAATGCCAGCCTTCAATATCATCAGCCAGTAATGGAAGAAGTTCCAGCGAATAATAACTTGTGGGCAGGGGCACACCCAATAGATCACCAAAACATAAAAGTAGAAATTCGTCCATTTCATTATGAGATTCCTTTTCCAATAAAGCCCCGGATTGTCTAGTAAATTCCGTAGCTCCTTGACAAAACAACTTTAAGTTTTTTATAAATTTTTGCATCTTACTCTCAGCCAATACCCCACCTCCAAAATATCTTTATATATATTCATACTTAAATAAAATTAACAATTTATTCCTCACCCTATACAACAATATTATTTTATATATAGCTAATTGTCAATCAAAAACCCTAGGGATAATTCAGCCCATAAATTTAATTTTTGCAAAGGAAATCCCCCCTTATATGGGCTTACATCTCAGTTATAATTATTTAATATTTTAAAAAACACAAGGGCAAAATAATGCCCTTGTGTTTTTCGTCTTGAGTATTTTACCACGATGCAATCATACCATCTGTGCGTTTTTCTGTTCCCCCAATAAGAACTCCATCTGAGTTCCTCCAAATTATTTGTCCACGTCCCATATGATAGGGATCAGGCTGAACTATAATATTATGCCCCATTCTTTGAAGCTTCTTAACAATATGGTTTGGTGTATCCTGTTCTACCTCTACAGTTTTATCCCCAATCCATTGCCATCTTGTAGCATCTAATGCAGACTGTGGATTCATATGGAAATCTATTGTATTGGTAACCACCTGGACATGTGCTTGGGGTTGCATC
>CAZUTD010000066.1:2780-7530 GCA_964623185.1 uncultured Clostridiaceae bacterium | reverse complement strand
TATTATGGTAATCAATTTGACTTTTACACTTGATAAGATATAATTAAATTAACAACTGAATAAGGGGGAGCTGGGGAAACCTGGCTGAGAGGGGACTGATTTTCGTTCCGACCCATTGTACCTGACCTGGGTAATGCTAGCGTAGGGAAAAAAACCATATAAAGGAAATAATTTTACAAGATTTTCTTTAAGAGGTATCAACCCTTTAGATTTTTCTCAGCTAAGGGGTTTTTTGTTTTCATTAGAAAGAAGGGAGGGAAAAATATGGCCAATGTAAACCTAAGTTTACAAGTATTACCTTCTGTGCCGGAGGAAAGAATATATGAAGTTGTGGATAAGATAATAGAAATGATAGACAAAACCGGGCTAAGATATGAGGTTGGTCCTATGGAGACTACCATAGAGGGTGAACTAGATGAACTTTTGAAGATAGTGAAAGCGTCTCAGGAACTGTGTATTAAACAAGGTGCTACCAGGGTAATATCAGTAATTAAGATTGATTATAAGCCAGAAGGTGTGACAATGGATGAAAAAACATATAAGTACAGATAAATATTTCCTTTCTTTCAGGGGTATTAAAATAGATATTTTGCCCCTAGGTTTTAGTATGATTTTAATATTTATTTGGGAAGTTATAGTTAGATTAGCTTGGATAGAGGCTTTTATTTTACCAGCGCCAAGCATGGTTTTAAATGCTTTGATAACCACAATGGATATTATGGCAGAACATATATTGGCTACATTATTTACCTCATTTATAGGATTTAGCGTGGCTATACTGATGGCTCTATTTATAGGAATTGTTATGGATAAGTTTTTTGTAGTAAGACGGGCCCTTTATCCCTTAATTATTACTTCTCAAACAGTGCCAATAATCACATTAGCCCCCCTGTTTGCAATGTGGTTTGGATTTGGCTACTTACCCAAGATAGCAATTGTAGTTTTGGTATGTTTTTTTCCTATTACAATTAGTTTGTTGGAGGGTCTAGCTTCAGTAGATAGGGACCTGTTGAATTTGTTAATATCAATGGGGGCAAAGCCACTGGACATATATAAAATTGTGAAACTACCTGCAACTTTACCAAATTTTTTTGCTGGCCTAAAAATTTCTGGGACCTATAGCATTATGGGGGCCGTGGTGGGTGAATGGGTAGGGGGCAAAAAAGGCTTAGGTGTATATATGATGAGGGTTAGACGATCTTTTGCTACTGACAGGGTCTTTGCTACGATTATGGTGATTGTAGCCTTAAGTATAGGAATTTTAAAGATTATTACCCTTGTTGAAAATATGTTAATGCCGTGGAATAATGCAAATAAAAAAAGTATGGAGGAGGATGAAGATTGAAAAAAATACTTGTTATTTTAATTATAATGTCCTTGATTATTACAGGGGTGGTCGCCTGTGGACCTAGTAACAAAAGTCAAGATTTAGACAAGGTTACACTTATCCTGGACTGGGTGCCCAATACTAACCATACGGGTATGTATACAGCCATTGAAAGAGGCTATTATGCTGACGAGGGACTTGAGGTGGAAATTATCCAGCCTACGGTCGGTGGGAGCGCGGATTTAATTGCATCTAAACAAGGGGAATTTGGCATAAGCTTTCAGGAACAGGTTGCCTATGCCCGTACTGCAGATAATCCCCTTCCGGTAAAGGCAATAGCAACTATTATACAGCATAATACATCCGGTTTTGCTTCTTTATCGGAGAAAAACATTACTTCGCCAAAGGATTTTGAAGGAAA
Organism: uncultured Clostridiaceae bacterium; assembly: GCA_964623185.1. Classification (GTDB taxonomy): domain Bacteria; phylum Bacillota; class Clostridia; order Peptostreptococcales; family Natronincolaceae; genus CAYMGQ01. Next base: position 5,782 of record CAZUTD010000066.1, on the reverse strand, counting down.
AAGCTATGGTGGATGGGGCTCTCCTATGGAGGAAGCTATTCTCAAAGCATTGATGAAAAAACATGGGGGAGATTTTGAAAAACTAGATATGGTCGTAACTGGAGAAATAGATTTTTTTGATAGTGTAGAAAACCATGTTGACTTTCAATGGATCTATTATGGTTGGGACGGCGTGGCCGCTGAATTAAGGGGCTATGACTTAAATTTTATTTTATTACAGGATTTCCATGAAGCATTAGACTATTATACTCCTGTAATAATTGCCCATGAAGATTTACTGAATAATAATCCGGAATTGGCCAAAAGATTTTTAAAAGCAACAACAAAGGGATATGAATTTGCAATAAACAATCCAAGGGAGGCAGCTGAGGATTTATTAAAATGGGTACCTGAATTAGATCAGGACCTAGTAGTTGCCAGCCAGGAATACCTTGCACAAGAGTATAGGGCTGATGCAGAAAGATGGGGAGAAATGAAAAAAGAGGTTTGGGAAAAATATAGCGATTGGATGTATGACCAGGTCTTGATAGAGGAAACTTTGGATGTAGATGCTGCCTTTACCAACGATTTTTTACCCTAGATGCCTATGATAAAAAAATTAGAAGTAATTAATATAACTAAGTATTTTGGCAAATTACATACATTGGAGAATGTCTCCCTTACTCTTGAAGAAAAGCAGTTTGTGTCGATTTTAGGTCCAAGTGGTAGTGGTAAAAGTAGCTTATTTAATATTATAGCAGGACTTGAAACCGTGGATAAGGGAAGGGTGTTAATAGAGGGGAAAGACCATACTGGTAAAACTGGACGGGTCAGTTATATGCAGCAAAAAGATTTGCTCTTACCCTGGAGAAACATCCTGGATAATGTTATGATTCCACTTACCCTTAAGGGTGTAGGGATAAAAGCTGCCAGAATACAAGCAAAAAAACATTTTGCTCTTTTTGGCTTAGAGGGTTTTGAAAAACATTATCCCAATGAACTTTCCGGGGGCATGAGGCAAAGGGCAGCCTTGCTTAGGACCTATCTTTTTGCTGAGGATATTATGCTGCTGGACGAACCCTTTGGTAGCTTAGATGCTATCAGCAAGGGCAAGATGCACCTATGGTTATTAGGGCTTCTTAAAAATCTAAGGGCTTCGATATTGTTTATAACCCATGATATTGATGAGGCAATATTTCTTTCTGATAGGATTTATATTTTATCGGAGAGACCCGGCCAAATAAAGGCTGCATTTGACATAAATATACCCAGACCAAGGGCGGTTGATTGTAATACCAGTGAAGAATTTATACAAATAAAGCGAAAAATATTAAATTTACTTTAGGGGGTTTCCTGATGATATTTTTTAATGAAAAGGCAAAAGAGTACGATGGATGGTATAAAAGCAAAATGGGTAAATTTGTTGATGATGTCGAAACAGAATTAGCATTTAAAATGTTTACCCCGGTAAAAGGGATGAGGGTTTTGGATGTTGGGTGTGGTACAGGTAATTTTAGTGTAAAGTTGGCAAGGATGGGGTGTGAGGTGGTAGGGCTTGATATATCTCAGGATATGTTGGATATAGCCAGGAAAAAAGCACAAGATAAGAATATGGATATTCAATTCCTGCTGGGCGATGTTTATGATTTAAAATTTGATGATAGTGAGTTTGACGCTGTCTTTTCAATGGCGGCCTTTGAATTTATTAAGGAAGCTCCAAAAGCCTATAAGGAAATGATGCGGGTATTAAAGCCACAAGGCCAATTGCTTATAGGGACTATACATAGAAATAGTAGCTGGGGTCAACTATATATGTCCAAGGCTTTTCAGGAAGATTCAGTATTTAAGCATGCAGATTTTAAATCACTGGAGGACTTAATAGCTTTGGATGAAAAAAGTCTTGTTACTAGTGGGGAATGTTTATTTTTACCCCCGGACACACCAGAGGAAGAAATTAATATGGATAGGGAAAGGGAATTATCAAAAACAGAAAGAGGTGGCTTTGTATGTGTCCTATGGAAAAAGGGGTCCTAGCCTCTTGTGAAATAACTTATTTTCCGATTCAGTCTAAGGATTATATCGAGGAAATAAATAAGGTTATCGAAATTATAGGCAGGTATAAAGTCGAGGTAAAGGTTGGGATTATTTCTACAACTATTAGGGGCAATTCAGAGGTAATATTTAGCTTGGTGAAAGAAATTTTTGATAAGATGGCCGGGGGAGAAAACAAGTTTACCATAAGCTTAAAAATTTCCAATACCTGCGGTTGCCAGGAATAAAAGCATATAATGATTGGGCCCCTGCTTTAAATTTGTGGCGGGGGTTTTAATTTTTGTCAAAAGTCCTGACCCCGGCAAGATTTTATTGACACCTGGCTAAAAGCCCCAGGTTGATAAAAATATTAGTTTGCGGATTTTCCTATACTAAAGGGGTAAATATATATGGTATAATACTTTTAATGATGTATAGGGGGTAATATTTGTGGAAATTGGGAAAGTGCCAACTAAAATATTAGAAGAAATAGTATTTAAAAATATATTACATAAGAGATCTGAAGTTTTGGTAAGACCCGGAATTGGTGAGGACTGTGCAGTTGTAGATTTTGGCGATAAAATTTGTGTTATAAGTACTGATCCTATCACAGGGGCAATAAAAGATATAGGTAGTTTAAGCATCCATATTTCATGTAATGATATAGCATCTAATGGGGTGGAACCTGTCGGAATAATGATGACTATTTTGGCGCCCCCGGGTACGACTGAGAAGGATTTTGATTCGGTTATGAGAGACGCAAATAGAGCTGCTACATCAATAAATGTAGAAATTATGGGTGGGCATTCCGAGATAACGGATGCTGTAAACAGGATGGTAATAACCACTACGGCTATTGGAATACAAAAAAAGGAAGACTTGATAACATCAAAGGGTGCAAAAATTGGAGATATTGTAGTTATGACAAAACACGCAGGTCTTGAGGGAGTTTCTATAATTGCTAGCGATTTGGAGGAAGGCTTAAAAAAGAG
>CAZUTD010000066.1:0-2770 GCA_964623185.1 uncultured Clostridiaceae bacterium | reverse complement strand
CGGTGTAAATAGCATGCATGATGTTACTGAGGGTGGACTTTTAGGGGCGGTATGGGAATTAGCAGAGGCATCAGGAGTAGGGATTGAGATAGATTTAGATAAGGTGCCCATTAGGCCAGAAACTCAGAAAATATGTGATGCCCTATCAATTAATCCGCTCAGACTTATTTCCAGTGGTGTGATGGTGATGGCAGTACCTGAGAATAAATTTCAAGCGCTTATGGAAACCCTGAAACAGGAGGGAATAGAGGCTAGTGAAATAGGCAAAATCACTCCAAAGGACAGGATAGCTTATCGGGGTGGCAAGAGGGAAGTTATAGAAGTCCCTGGTGTGGATGAATTATATAAAGTAATATAAAAAATGAAATGGGCTGTAAGAAGCTTTCAAATAGGGACTTATAACACTTTAAAAATTCGGCATAGTCGGCTGCATCGGCTATGCCGTTTTGCTTTTTTCATTGGAAATATCAATTGGGATTAAGGTTTCTTTCATGTGCAGTAGGGCTTCCCATTCTTTTTGAAGAATAGCATAAATTCCAATTTGCAATTACAATCAAGTAAGAAGGGACAAGGGCTATCAACCGTGTTTTCAAAAACTGTGCAAGAGAATAATGAATGGGTTTAAAGACATAAGGTGGAGACAAAGAGCTACCAACCTTGGGAAATCATATAAATTCTTAAGTAAGTATATGGAAATAAACCCAACTCAAATACGGAATAATAAAAATAGATATGATATAATTAACATAGGTACAATCTGGATCATTAGGGAGGTTATTGTAGATATGTTTAATGATATTGCTTTGATGGACAAGGATAAGTTGACAGAAATATTTGCATATATTAACGAAAGGTTGAGTGAAAATCAGCTTCAACTTGAAATAACAGTCTATAATGACTATGGTGTATGATAATAGACCTGCAACCAAAGATATAGACTGTGTATTTAGTGAAACTAATTTTAAATTACTAGAGAATATATTAAATTTAACTAGGTCTGCATTTAGCTTATCAGGAGGATGGATAAATGAGGAAGTTAAAGAACCGTTAAAATCCATTTTGAAGGAAGATAAGCTAACTTACAAAACATACTCAAATCTTAGAATTTTAAGGCCTAAAGCAGAACAATTATTAGCTATGAAAGTATTAGCAGCAAGGCCAGAACCTGCAAAGGATTTTATCGATGCATATATACTGTGTAAGGATTTATATATTGAAACAAAAGAAGAATTATTTAAAATAATATCTGCCTATATACCAATGTCTATTTTAAGAGAAAGACAGATGGATTTTATTAAATATTTAGGGGAGGATTTAGGATATGATTGGAAATACTAGATTCCTCACTACATTCGGAATGACAAATTCGTTAAAATGATAGTTTTTCAGTGGTTTCCGACTCTGACATCCCGTTTGCATGGTGACACAACATTTTGATATTACCGAAATTAATTGTAGACAATGGTCCCCGTGGCCTTCTGGATAATAAACATCATTTAAAGCAGGTCCCCCAACAAACCCCGGGCAGATAGGGTCATCTGCCCCTACGGCATAGCTAAGAGCGGGATTGTAGGGGGTGGCGAACCTGTCATCCCGCTTGTTGATGATGCAGCATTTTGATATTAAATGTCGTGTCGGTAGTATAGTGTGTCGTAATAGTGCTATTGTGCCTGTTAGCAGCAAAATGCAGGCTAAAGGGTTATCTATATATTTTTTTGCAGTAAGGGGGATGAGGTTTGAGAAAATACGTTATACCTTTATTTATATGGCTTTTGTTTGAAATAGTTGCCATTACATTATGGTTAACAATGGACAATATTTTTTATTTATTTAATTTTTCTTATCTAGGTTCTTGCCTAGCCATAGGACTATTATTGTATTCGAAAAAAGTTAAGTATGCACGAAATGTATTACAGTTTGCCGTTGGTTCCTATATGCTTATTTATCTTGGTATCATTAGTAATGAAAACATGCAAATAGAAGGATTTTGGTACTATTTATCTCTCGGTGTATTTGAAGCAGCTGCTATTCATTATGCCATTGCCAAAATATTTGGCCCTTTCTTGTTTGGGCGTGGCTGGTGCGGATATGCTTGTTGGACAGCAATGGTTTTGGATTTATTACCCTACAAAAAGCCAGAATTTCCACGCAAAAAAATTGGTTTCATTCGTTATCTTGTTTTTATTCTTTCATTTATATTTGTGATAGGACTATTTGCCTTTCAAGTCTCAAAGTTAGAACACATTATGTTTTATAGTTTTATTATTGGAAATATTTTATATTATATAATTGGAATAGCTCTCACATTTGATTTTAAAGATAATCGAGCATTTTGTAAATATATTTGCCCAATCACAGTTTTTCTAAAGCCTGCTAGCTATTTTTCATTGCTCAGGGTAAAAAACAATGTAGACGAATGTATTAATTGCGGGAAATGTCTAAAGGTTTGTCCAATGGATGTGAATGTAATAGATAATTCCAGAAAGAGAAGGAACGCAACAGAATGCATCCTGTGCTTCAGATGCGTTGACGAATGTCCGACAAAATCATTACATATTTGATGGGGATTATTAACATAATCCTTAGATTTCTAATGTCGCACTTTTTAAAAAATGTATAACAAATTATTTGGATTTAGTCATAATTTTAATAGTTAAAAGCTCATAACTTCTTGCATAAAAGGGGAAGATTTTCAAAAGCCATAATCTTATAAAAAAGTTATAGAAGAACAGGGAGGATATAAAATAAGAAATATATCATATGAAAAGGA
>CAZUTD010000065.1:0-7588 GCA_964623185.1 uncultured Clostridiaceae bacterium | reverse complement strand
TGTATTGATTTTATACGAAAAAACAGGAAGGTTAATTTGCTATATATAGATAAGGAATACGGGGAAACAAATTACAAGATAGAGATAGGAGATGAAATAAATACTCCTGAGTCTTTATTTGAAAAAAACGAAATAAAACAGATGGTACACGATGCAATCAACCAGCTAAATTACGAGCAGAGAAATATTATAATTTTAAGAGATATTCAAGGTTTTAGCTATCAAAAGATAGGGGAGATGCTCCATATATCCCTTGGAACGGTTAAATCACGAATTAGTCGTGCGCGGAGTAATCTTAAAGAAATAATCGCTAATGATTATAAGGAAATTTCATGAGAGGAGGCTTATGATGGATTGCAAAGATTTCGACCAGTATAGCTCAGCCTATCTGGATAAGAATTTAACTGAAGAAGAAAAACAGGCCTTTGAAAAACATATAGGCCAATGTCCGTTTTGTGAAATGAAATATGAAAATTTAAAAACTATTATATCTTCAATAAATGAAACGGATGAAGTTCCCTTACCAAAAAATTTCAATTTAGAATTGAATAAAAAATTGAAGGCAAAAGATTTATCCAAAAAGAAAAAGTTTGTCTTTAAATGGAAGTCAATTGCAAGTATAGCTGCTGTGTTTTTGCTTGTTTTTATATCATCTAGCTTATTAAATAAGTCCTCCAGGAAGGATGCTACTTCCGAGGAAATGTATTCAGGTGGGGAAACTGGGGGCTATAATATTGCAGGCAATGAGATGAGGACCATGGACGATATGGCACAAGCAGTGCCAGCGGAGGACTCCCATATGCAGGAATCTGAAAGTGCTGATAATATTGCCTTATCCCAGAGGCAAGCAAGTATAAAATTAAACATTCAACCTAGGCGTAAAATAATACAAAGAGGACAAATAACTATTGAGGTAGAAAATTTTGATGAAGTGTATGAAGATGTCCTGGGTTTAGTTGAGGACTTTAACGGATTTGTGCAAGACAGTGAAATATATTACCATTTTCGAAATCGTGAAAAACCTGAGGAATCGCTCAGGAATGCTAATATGGAATTAAGGATTCCAAGTGATGATTTTACTGGTGTTTTTGAACATTTGAAAAAGCTAGGTGTTCCAACAGAAGAAAACACCTCTGGTGAAAATATAACGGAAAATTATATGGATATTGATAATCAGGTAGAAAACTTAAGCATTCAAGAGCAAAGGTTAAGGGAAATTCTGCAGAAGGCGGATAGGGTTGAGGACTTACTCCAAGTGGAAAATGAATTAAATAGGGTAAGAACACAAATAAATCAATTAACAGGTGTCCTCAAAACCTATGATGGGCTAGTATCTATGGCCACAATCAATTTAAACATAAGACAGGTGGCTAAGGAAGTTTTACATGTAAAAACTATTAATGATAATCTTTGGAATAAGGCAAGAAATAATTTTGTTTATTCAATCAATAGACTTGTGAAGATACTTGAAAGAGCTGTCATTGGATTTTTTGGCTTACTACCCTTTATGATTCCACTCCTGATTATGACAGGAATTTTGGGTTACTTTATATATAAAAAGAGAAAAACAGGATAGAAATAGGAGAAGAGTTCTTTCAAAAAAAGGGCTCTTTTTTTTATTCTTGTGAATACTAAGAATGGGGAAACAATAATTTTACTATGGTAAAGATAAGTGATAAACTATTGATAATAAAGAAGAAAAACTTTGAGAGGGGAAAAAACAAATGACGGAAGGGCGTATTGTAATAATAGATGGGAATAGTTTGGTCAATAGAGCTTTTTATGCTTTACCACCCCTTACAACAAAAGAAGGATTGCATACAAATGCTATTTATGGTTTTATGACCATGCTTTTTAGAATATTGGAAGATTATCGGCCTGGATATATTGGAGTTGCTTTTGATAAGAAGGCTCCTACCTTTAGGCATAGGGAATACGGGGCCTATAAAGCCGGCAGGAAGAAGATGCCACCTGAATTAGCAGAACAAATGGGACATTTAAAGGAAATACTGGATGTGCTTAAGGTCTACCGTATAGAAATAGCTGGTTTTGAAGCTGATGATTTAATCGGAACCTTAGCAAAACATTGCGAAGAAAGAAATTTTGAGAGTCTTATTGTGACTGGAGATAGGGATGCCTTACAGCTGGCATCTGATAAAACCAAAATTCTATTTACCAAAAGAGGAATAAGTAATATTGAGGTTTATGATGATAAAAAAGTGATGGAAGATTTTGAGGTTACACCCCTACAGTATATTGATTTAAAAGGCTTAATGGGGGATAAATCTGATAATATTCCGGGGGTACCGGGCGTTGGAGAAAAAACCGCCCTTAAATTAATTCACGAATTTGATTCTGTCGAAAACCTAATACAAAATACCCATAAAATCACTGCAAAAAAATTAAGGGAAAGGATAGAGGACAATGTCCAACAGGCAGTTTTAAGTAAAAGGTTAGCTACAATAGTTACTGATGTGCCAATAGAAATGAATTTTGAGGATTTAAGGACAAAAGAATTTGATAAAAACGATGTGGTAGAAACATTTAAAAAATACGAGTTTAATAGCCTGATTAATAGGATAATAGCTAAGGTTGATGAAAAAGATGATGCTCCAGAAGAAAACTTATCAGTTGTAACTGTTGGGGATATGGATGCATTAAAATTGATGGTAGGGCATATAAAAAAGAATAAAAGAATGTTTTTCAAATCTGTCGGGACGAAAGATAATATATTGGAAAAAGGGATATTGGCAATTGCCATAGCAACTGATGGGGTAAAGCAATATTATATTGATTTGGATAAATTTGCAGATAGCGAAAAGGCTGGGGTATTAAGAGAAATTTTTGCAGATAAAAGTGTTGAGAAAATCAGCCATGATTTAAAAGCAGAATTGCTTAATTTATATCCCTATGGGGTAGAAATCGAAAATTTAGCCTTTGATACCATGATAGGGGAGTATTTAATTGACCCAGCAAAAAACAATTATGATTTAAAGGAATTGGCAGCACAATACTTTGGACAAAGCCTTCTGAATGAGGAAGACCTGTTAGGCAAAGGGAAAAATAAAATTGATATATTCGACATTGAAACGGAAAAGCTTCAAAATTTCCTATGCCAAAAGGTAGCCATAATTTTGCGATTAAAAGAAGTTGTTGAAAAAAAGATAAAAGACCTGGGGCTAACTGAATTGTATTATGATGTAGAAATGCCTCTGACGGAAGTTTTGGCATCGATGGAATATAAGGGAATAGAAATTGATAAAAATATGCTGAAAAAATTTGAGATTGAATTTGATGGTATTATAAATAGGCTAACCCAAGAAATATATGATTTGGCGGGAGACAAGTTTAATATTAATTCACCAAAACAGTTGGGTGAAATCCTGTTTGGAAAACTGCTTTTACCACCCATTAAAAAAACAAAAACCGGCTACTCGACAAGTGTGGAAGTTTTAGAAAAATTATTTGACAAACATGAAATAATTCCTAAAATATTAGAATACAGGCAAGTTACAAAAATAAAAACAACCTACATAGATGGTTTGCTGAATATTATTAATCCAATAACAGGGAGAATACATTCAAGCTTTAATCAGACGGTAACTACCACGGGAAGAATCTCAAGTACGGAACCAAACTTACAAAATATACCTATTAGAACAGAAATGGGCCGGCAATTGCGAAAAGTATTTAGGGCTGGGGATGGCTATAAATTTATTGATGCTGATTATTCTCAGATTGAGTTGAGAGTTCTGGCGCATATATCGGAAGATACAAATCTTATGGAATCCTTTTTAAAAGACCAGGATGTGCATACAAGAACGGCATCGGAAATTTTTGATGTAGCAATAGAAGAAGTAACCCCTACTATGCGGGATGATGCTAAGGCAGTAAACTTCGGTATTGTTTATGGTATTAGTGATTTCGGCTTATCAGAAAACCTAAAAATTTCTCGATATAGGGCCAAAGAATATATTGATAGTTATTTGGAAAAATACGCCCTAGTCAAAAACTATATGACAGAATCGGTAAAGACAGCCAAGGAAAATGGATATGTTTTAACCCTCTTAAATCGGAGGCGGTATTTACCGGAACTTTCTTCGCGAAATTTTAATATTCGTTCCTTTGGGGAAAGGATGGCAATGAACACTCCCATTCAGGGAAGTGCAGCCGATATTATCAAGATTGCCATGGTGAAGGTTTATAGGAGGCTTAAGGATGAGGGTTATAGGGCACAACTCATTTTACAGGTACATGACGAGTTGATTGTAGAATGTCCTGAAGATGAAATTAAAGAAGTGGCTATTATTGTGCAAGAGTCTATGGAACAAGCCATGAGTTTAAAAGTACCGTTAAAAGTGGATTTACTCTTGGGCCAAACATGGTTTGATACAAAATAGGGAGTCGTTAAAAAAATGAAAATTATTGGTTTAACAGGCGGTATTGCTAGTGGGAAAACAAGAGTATCTAATATTTTAAAAAAATTAGGAGCAATTATTCTTGATGCTGATAAAATAGCTAGAGAAGTTGTAAAAAAAGGCCAACCTGCGTATCAGGATATAATTGCTTATTTTGGCAAGGAAATTTTACTAGGGGATGGTGAAATTGACCGGGGAAAACTTGCTACCCTTGTATTTAATAATCCAGCGGCACTGGATAAATTAAATCATTTTACCCATCCAAGAATTTTCGAAAAAATTGATAAGGAAATAAAAACCTATAAACAAATATGTAAAAAAGATGTTATAATAATAGATGCTGCACTTTTGATTGAGACGGATTTAAAAAATATGGTAGAAGAAATTTGGCTTGTTTCAGTACCGGAAAAAATTCAAAAAAATCGTTTGATGGACCGGGATAAAATATCCTCTACAGAAGCAGATAAACGGATAAAGGCACAGATGCCCCTTGAGGAAAAAATCTCTTTTGCTGATAGGGTGATTGATAACTCTGGGAATGTGGAAGAATTAACGGCCCAAGTAAAGAAAATATGGGAGTTGATTATTGAAAAATAATTTTGGAGGGATGTTGATTGATAATTTTCTTTACAAAAAAAGCTGTACGCTTAATCACAGTTGTTTTTTTAATCTTCACATTCGTAATTGCCCTTCAAAACGGGAAATGGTTGTTAAAAAAGATATATCCGATGCATTATGAGGAAAGCATTGTAAAGTATGCCCAGGAATATAATGTCGATCCTTATCTTATAGCCGCAATTATGAAGAACGAAAGCAGGTTTAATCCCAAAGCCCTATCACCCAAGGAGGCTAAGGGATTAATGCAGATTGCACCTATAACGGGAAAGTGGGCAGCAGAAAAGTTACCCATAGAAAATTATGCAGAGGAAATGCTATACGATCCAGACTTAAATATTAAAATTGCTTGTTGGTACCTCAACATTCTTCACAAAGAATTTGATGGTGACATCGAGTTAGTTATACCCGCTTATAATGCCGGGAATGGAAATGTAAAGAAATGGCTGCAAAATAACGAGCTCAGTAGTGATGGAAAAACTTTAGATAAAATTCCCTTTGAGGAAACAAGGTTTTATTTGCAAAGGGTATTAAAGGATTATAAGATATATCAAAAGCTTTATAAATAAATCCTAATTTATAGATATAATATGTTTTTATGGATGATAAGGGCTATATTGTTTGTTAGCCAGGCAGATTATGCTAAAAGTTTTTTAGTTTACACTAGGGGGGATAAGATGAAATGTAAAAAACACTTGGTATTCATGTTGCTTATAATTATATTAGCTACAATGACTGCCTGTGGTCAACAAGAGGTGGCTGATATTGAAAATAATGAAATTCAGGAGCTTGCTGAAAACCATAAACCTGCCGATGGGGGTAACTTAAAAGTATCTGTTACTAGGTTTAACACTTTAAATCCTCTCTTAAATAGCAATTATAGTTTATTTCAATTACACCATTTGATTTACCAAGGTTTGGTGACCTTTGATTCAAGCATGAACATTCAACCAGTGTTGGCGGAAAAATGGGAAATTGCAGAAGATGGGCAAAGTATTCAATTTCACTTAAAGCAAGGGGTTACCTGGCATGATGGGCAAGCCTTTACGGCTGAGGATGTTATTTTTACTATTAATGCAATAAAAGGGAATTTAAAAAATGCTAAAGGAAATTCTGTTTTCAAAACTAGCTTACAGCAGATATCGGATGTTAGGGAAACTGAAACAGGTGTAATAAATATAACCTTTTCCAGGCCTTTTAGTAATGGCCTAAACTCCATGGTTTTCCCCATATTACCAAAACATTTATTTGAAGGAAGTAATATTGAAAGGTTTTCTGCTACGGATTTTCCCCTAATAGGTACAGGTCCATATAAATTACAGACATATGACACCATGAGGGAAATAAAATTAATAAGAAATGATAACTATTGGGGTAAAAAACCCTATATAGAAGGTATTAATGCGGTGATTGTACCGGATGTAGAAGCACAATTATCTATATTTGAAAATGGTGATATTGATTTGGCACAACCAACCTCTATTGATTGGGCTAAATATATTGAAAAAAACAATGTCAATGTTTACGAATATGTTTCCCATAATTATGAGTTTTTGGGGTTTAATTTTAAAAATACAATTCTTAGGGACAGGAATATTAGGCGAGCTATAGCTTATGGTATAGACAGGCATAGGCTGATAAATAATATTTATTTGGGACATGGAACGGTGGTAGATGTACCAATATACCCCCTATCCGAAATTTATTCAAAAGATGGATTAAAATATGGCTATAATATTGAAAAGGCAACAGAATTTTTAAATAAAACCGATTATATAATGGATGAAAATGAAATTGTCAGGGTTGGTGGGGACGGCTCGTCTTTGGCTTTTAATCTAATTTCTAACAGTGCTAATATTTTAAGGGAAAAAACTGCATATTTCATTCAGGAAGAGTTGCAGAAAATTGGGATAGAAGTAAATATTGAGCTATTGGAGTGGGAAGAATTTAATATTCGTGTAAACCAAGGAAAGTATGATATGCTCCTAGGTGGTTGGGAACTGTCTTATCTACCTGATTTATCCTTTGCCTTTCATTCCTCGCAAATAGGCGGAAGTAATTTTATTTTTTATAATGACGAGGCTATGGACGGATTGATAGAGGAAACATTCACTGCTCCCAATGAAGAAATTAAGAAGGGGACTTATGATAGGTTACAAAACCAAATAATCGAGGAGTTACCTTATTTTAGTTTGTTTTTTAAGAACGGGTCTATAGCAGTTAGGGATAAAATCAAAGGAAATTTCAAACCTAATAATTATAATCTATTTAATGGTATTGAAGAATGGTATATAAATCTAGATGAAAATATATAGGATTAAATGATAGTTGGCTTGATGGTGGTTGCATTATTTTTTACCCTTATTCCAACTATCCTTGCCCTATTGACATGAGATTGTAAAAACATTATAATATGAGGGTGCTAGACCTAAAAAATAAGCGGATGTGGTGGAATTGGCTGACACGCAGTCTTGAGGGGGCTGTGAGCTTATGCTCGTACGGGTTCGACTCCCGTCATCCGCACCATATCTAATGGTAATTATGGATGTCATGGG
>CAZUTD010000064.1:5653-7772 GCA_964623185.1 uncultured Clostridiaceae bacterium | reverse complement strand
TTCTTTTTCATATTTTAACCCCTCTAGATAAAAGTTATTCGGATTTAAAGTATCATTTTTTTTATTCATATCTTTTTTTATAATGTTTATTAATTTAAAAGCAATTGCAGCAGTGATTATTGCAAAACCTGCAAAAAAAATGCTGCTAATTAAAAGAACCTGAGTAGTTGTGGATTCAACTACCACTTCCTGATTCTCAACCAAAAATTTGCTTGAAATATTCATAATATATGCTAGGGTAACAGCAAATCCGTTATTAACTATATGCCCTATTATGCCCGCATATAATGAATCTGTTAAGATTACCAGGTAGGAAAAAACTAAGCCTAATACAATGGGTCCAAATAAATTATATAAATTAAAGTGAAATATACCAAAAAGCACAGAAGATATTATAATGGCTTTTTTCTTCCCCAAAGTCTCATAAGCAGATAGGATAAATCCCCTGAAAAAGAACTCCTCACATATACCAGCTGACATGGAGATTATTAACATAAGTAATATATACTGAGATGGGCTACTGGCAGATGGTAGTTCCGGAATATTTAAATTGCCTAACAGGCTTAAAAGGACCATGAATAGTGTGTTGGCTACAACTGCTGTAGGATACATTAAGAGTGTAATAAAGACAATTAATAATCCGTTTTTTTTGCCTAACTTGTTTAATCGCATTGTTTTTTTGACAGAAATTTTCTTAATATTTAAATATACTATTGGTGGCAATAAAATCAAAATATACTGTGTTATTATTAGACCAAGTTCCAAATTTAAGTTTTGAAAGTAAAAACCAATCGTAAAAAAAAGTATTGCCCCGATAAAATATAAAATATTTGCATCTATAACTTCTAGTTTTCTTTCATAAAGCATTTTTACCCTCCCCTTACCTTAAAATTACACCCTTGTTTCAACCCCCCATATGGATGCTGTGGATGGATTTCGTCTTATTTATATGAATAGAACTCTCTTTATTATAGAGACAGGTTTCATCCTGTTTTACTTGCAAATGTGAAATTGGCAGGTTTTAATACCCGCCAACAGAATCTTACCTATCCTCGTCAGTAACAACAAATACATATGGAAGATTGCGATAATAATTACCATAGTTTAACCCATATCCAACCACAAACTTATCAGGTATTGTAAATCCAATATAGTCAGGTTTTAAATCCACTTGCCGCCTTTCCGGTTTATCCAGCAGCACACAGGATTTGAGACTAGAAGGATTTTTACCCTTTAAATGTTCTAAAACATATTTCATAGTTAAACCCGAATCCGCAATATCATCGACAATCAAAACATCGTATCCATTTAAGTCTTCATCAATGTCTGATACTATTCTTACTAGACCGCTGCTCTCCAATTCGTTCTCATAACTTGATGTAGTAATAAAATTTATTTTAACGGGAACTGTTAATTCCCTAACCAAATCAGCTGTAAAAATAAAACTACCCCTTAACAGGGAAATGACATAGAGTTTTTTATTGAGATAATCCTTAGATATTTCTTCACCCAATTCCTTTACTCGCTTTTTAATATTATTCTCAGAGCAAAGCACTTTCCATACCTTTTTATCTATATCCACGAGTCTTCCCTCCATCACTGTGTTAATGATATTTATGTAATATTACTCATTATTTTAATTGATATGTATCTGCATGTCAATTTTTTTACTAGCTTCCATTTACTATTTTTAATAGTATTTCTTTAATCTCCTTTAACAAAACAATAAGCTTATTGATGGAATACTGTATGGATATTAATATAACAAAAAAAACAACCCCCAGTACCACAAAATTAAGATTCATAAACTATATACCTCCCCAAAATACATTCCAACTGTTTATAACTTTTAATAACTATATCATACATTAAACTGCTCCCGACTTCTATTATAAATTATGTGTATTAATTTTAATTATGGTTTTTTAGATTTTAAAACATAAAACACCCTCCCAAGGCATAAGGTTCTAAATTTAAAATTCCTATTCCCCAGGAGGGATATTAGTATAAATCAATATCCTTTATTCACTTTCTTGAAAAACAGTTGTCGTCAGATACCTCTCCCCTGTATCAGGCATCAATACAACTATATTCTTGCCCTTGTTTTCCGGGCGATTTG
>CAZUTD010000064.1:0-5643 GCA_964623185.1 uncultured Clostridiaceae bacterium | reverse complement strand
TAAGGTAGCCGCGTAGGTAGCTGCACCCGATGATATGCCCACCAACAAGCCCTCTGTTCTAGCTAGGTTGCGTGTCGCCTTAAAGGCATCTTCATCAGCTATCTGGATTATTTCATCGTAGACTTGAGTATTTAAAATGCTTGGGATAAATCCTGCTCCTATACCCTGGATTTTATGTGGTCCAGGTTTGCCTCCAGACATTACAGGCGAATTTACAGGTTCAACAGCAATGATTTTAATATCAGGATTTTTTTGTTTTAAAATCTCCCCTACCCCAGTTACCGTCCCTCCGGTGCCAACACCTGCAACAAATACATCTATTTGCCCTTGCAGGTCATTCCATATTTCTTGGGCTGTAGTCTTCCTATGTACCTCAGGATTAGAAAGGTTATCAAACTGTTGAGGGATATAGGAATTTTCTATGTCTGCAGCCAATTCCTCAGCTTTTTCTATTGCTCCCTTCATACCCTTTTCCCCTTCAGTTAAGACTAATTCTGCCCCCAAAGCCTTTAGCAAATTCCTTCTTTCCATGCTCATTGTATCAGGCATAGTGAGGATTAGTCTATATCCCCTAGCTGCAGCTACAAGAGCAAGTCCAATACCTGTGTTCCCACTGGTGGGTTCTATTATTACTGTGTTTTGATTTATTAATTTATTTTCTTCCGCATTTTTAATCATTGCGTAGCCAACCCTATCCTTAACACTACCTCCAGGATTAAAATACTCCAGTTTTGCAAACAAATTAACAGCCAACTTGTTCGCCTTAGTATATCCCCTTAGTTCAAGCATGGGGGTATTACCGATTAAATCAGTCAAGCTTGTGGCAATTTTCTGCATCTTTAACCCTCCGTAAAATTTTTTTAGATTGAATCAAAATTATCCAAATAAGAGTGCTTGTCTCCGTCAATTCTCCAACCAAGGATACCGTTCATATTTACATTTTGACCTGCACGAAAAATCGATTTATCTACATCCTTGATATTGACTTTTAATTTTTCAATTAAATCTTTAATTTCATAGCGTTTTGTGCCAGTCTTTGTTGCAGCAACCCTACAAGCACATTTTAGTGGCTTCATACGGTTAAATTCGAAAAAATCAGTAATTATGGATTCCTCTATACAATATAAGGGACGAATTAATTCCATGCCCTGGAAATTCTCAGATTTTAATTTTGGTAGCATGGTGCTAAAGTTACCCGTGTATAATAGATTCAACATTGTTGTTTCAATAACATCATTAAAATGATGACCCAATGCTAGTTTATTACAACCCAATTCCTGTGCCTTTGCATATAAAGCACCCCGTCGCATTTTTGCACATATATAGCAGGGATAATCCCTAGCTACATTATCAGCTATTTTGAAAATATTTGAGTCGAAAATATGGATTGGTATCCGTAAATGCCTGCAATCCTCAATTAACTTTTGTCTTACATTTTTATGATATCCTGGATCCATAGCTATAAATTCTAGTTCAAAATTATCCTTTCCATGATTTTTTAATTCCTGAAATAGTTTAGCCATCAGGAGGCTGTCCTTGCCACCCGAAACTGCTACACCTATCTTATCTCCATCATTGATTAGACTGAACTCTTTAACGGCCTTTATAAATTTCGCCCATATAGCCTTTCTATACTTGGTGATTATACTTTTTTCTATATCTGCAAGACATTTTATATCATAGTAAGGTATTAATTCACCACATTTGTCCTCCAGTTTATTATTCAAGGTAACACCCCCCCAAGGAAAATCCTTGAATCTTTTATTATCTTACTCACAATAAATAATTTCTATCCCTCCTGCAAAATCATTTGTGATTCTGACACTAGGTCCGATATTAATTCCTTTACCGAAACAATATCCTTAATACGATAAGCATTCGAGCCCGCAAATATTAAACCTTCCTCCACATTCCCCTTCACAGAATTTATTAATGCTTTTGAGATACAATATGGGGCTGTTTTTGGATTGCATGGTTTGAGACAATTATAACATTTCTTTATTGGTGTTTTTCCTTTTTCTAAATTCTTAATAAAGCTGTTGTGGATTGCCCTGCCCGCCATCCCTACAGGACTTTTGACTAAACCTATATCTTCTTTTTTAGAATTTATATAAGCCTTTTTAAATTCAATATCTGCATCACATTCTTCGGTAGCAACAAATCTGGTCCCTATTTGGACGCCAGCCGCTCCCAACTTTATATATTTTGCAATATCTGAGCCGTCAAATATTCCTCCCGCCGCAATAACGGGAATTGACTTGTTATATTTCTCTGCATATGGTTTTAATGCCTCTATGACCTCTTTTACTATAGTGCCTAAAGCAGGTGTCTTACCAGAATTTAATTCTTCATCAGAAAAACCCAAATGCCCCCCTGCCTCTACACCCTCTACAATCACTAAATCCGGTATATATCGGAACTTTCTATCCCATAACTTGCTTATTAAAGCAGCCGCCTTGGCTGATGACACAATAGGTGCTATTTTAGTCTTGCTTCCCTCAACCAGACTCGGTAGATCCTTGGGTAATCCAGCACCGGATATTATAATATCAATTTTTTCCTCTACCGCTGCCATCACCATTTCCTTGTAATTATTTATGGCAACCATAAGATTAACTCCAAGTATACCCTTAGGGCTTAATTCCCTTGCCTTCCTAATATGCTTCTTTAAAGCCCTAATATTAGCCATATCATTGTTATGCTCAAAATCAGCTTCATCAAAACCTATTTGCACCCCTGATATAACCCCTATTCCGCCTTCATTAGCTACCGCTGAAGCTAACTTAGATAAAGATACACCTACCCCCATGGCTCCTTGTACAATTGGAATCTCTGCAACTAATTCTCCTATTTTCAAAGAAGGTAGTTTCATAACATCATCCCCTCATTCCTACTAAAATTTTAAATGTTTAATAAAAGTATATATTTGAATTAGGATTGCGTCAATCTATTCCGGCGAAATATTTACAAAAACACGGACTTCTCAACAATTATCCCGGGTAATATTGGATACCTTTACCCCAGTGCTGGATTGACATCAAAATCTTATATCCAATAAAACATAATTAAAATTATAAGCATATGATTTTAACCGCTTTTTAATTAATAATGATTGTTAATGGATAAACTTTACTATTGTGCTTAATTTAACTGCATGATATTATATATTTAAAATGCAATATATAAATATTTTAGGAGGAGATTGTTTTGAAAAAGTTTTTAACAGTCCTTTTGGTTCTATCGCTACTAATATTTACCCTAATAGGTTGTTCTTCTGGTCCTGGAAAGACCATAGTTGATGCTGGTGAAGATGAAATTTCTGAAAAAAATGAATCTGATTCTGTTAAATTAGGTTTAGGAACTATTACTTCAATTGCAAAATCCAAGGATGCAGATAATGATGGCAGCCTTGCTGCTGGCCAGGTTGACACAGTTATTGTTGCTGCTACTTTTAATGAAGATGACCAAATTGTTAATGTAACAATTGATACTGCACAAACTAAAGTTGATTTTGACGAAGATTTAAAAATATTAAATGATAAAAATGCCGAGATCAAAACAAAGGTTGAACTTGGTGATGCTTATGGTATGGGCAAGGTGTCTAGCATAGGCAAGGAATGGTTTGAACAAATTGAAGAACTTGAAAAATGGATGGTTGGTAAAACTGTAGATCAAATTAAATCATTGAGTACTGATGATGGTATCGCTGATTTGACTTCATCCGTTACCATGGTAGTTGAGGATTATATCCTTGGTCTAGAAAAGGCCCATAAGAATTCTATTGAGATTAATGCTGGAGATAAGCTGGGGCTTGGCCACAATGTATCAATTGCTAAATCCAAAGATTATAGCATAGAAAGCGATGGGGATGAAACACTTCCACTTGCACAGGTAGATACCGTTATAGCTGCTACAGCCTTTGATAAGGATGGTAAGGTAGTTGGAACTATAATTGACACAGCACAAACTGTAATTAATTTTGATGCTGAGGGTAAAGTAACTACCGATAAAAATAGTGAATTTAAAACCAAAACCGAACTTAAAGATGCCTACGGTATGGGTAAAGTTTCTAGCATAGGCAAGGAATGGTTTGAGCAAATTGCAGAACTTGAAAAATGGATGCTTGGTAAAACTATAGATCAAATTAAATCATTAGCAACAGATGACGGTATTGCTGATTTAACATCATCAGTTACCATGGTGGTTGAAGACTATATCTCGGCTGTTGAGGAAGCATTTACTAATGCAAAATAAATTTTTTAAATAATATATTTATCTGAACTCTCCCTATTGGGGAGTTCTTTTATTTTTATATGGTAATACTAAGTTCAACATTTAGTTTGACATGTAAAGGATGATGGTATGAGAAAAAGAATTCTTGTTTGTCTTATATTTTTTTCACTTGTATCTTTTCTAGCCTGCAATCAAATATCAAAAACGAAATATAATAAATACACTGATAGTTTTTTTGATACCTTTGATACAGTAACTGTAATCATGGCTTATACGAAGGATAAGGAAGATTTTGATAATTATTTCAATAAAATTCATGAGCGGTTTCGTGAGCTTCATAAACTCTATGATAAGTATAACAATTATGATGGGGTAAATAATATTAAAACTATAAATGATTATGCAGGTATTAAACCTATAAAAGTGCAAAAAGAAATTATGGATTTAATTATTTTTTCTAAAGATTGGCACAAAAAAACCACAGGACTAACCAATATTGCCCTTGGACCTGTTCTAGAGATTTGGCATGAATACCGAACCGAAGGAATTGAAAATCCCGAAAACGCAAAGATTCCCCCTATGGAAGACCTTGAAGAAGCTTTTAAAAATACTAATATTAATAAAATAATTCTTGATATTGAAAATAGCACAGTATTCCTTGCTGATAAGCAAATGCGCATTGATGTGGGTGCTGTCGCAAAGGGTTTTGCAACAGAAATTGTTGCCCAGGAAATAATGGCCCAAGGCATGCAATCAGGCATTATAAATGCAGGGGGTAATGTTAGAACTATCGGCAAACCACTAGATGGCAAACGTGAGCGTTGGGGAATAGGCATCCAAAATCCTAACCGACCCATATTCTCAGATGACCCTAATTTGGATGTAGCATTTATACGAAATTCATCCATGGCTAATAGTGGCGATTATCAAAGATTTTACACGGTCAACAATAAAATTCTACACCATATTATTAATCCAAAAACCTTAATGCCTGCAAGCTATTATCAGGCCGTAACAGTAGTATCCGAGGATTCTGGCCTAGTTGATTTTTTGTCAACTGAGTTCTTCCTCCTCCCTTATGAGGAAAGTCGGGCCCTAGCAGACAGACTAGATGGAGTTGAAGTACTATGGATTATTGACGAGGATACAATAGAAATTACACCAGGTATGAAAAAACTTTTAAAAAATTATGGAGCCTCAGATAAAAAGTAAGGCCTATCAAGCATAATACTTGTAAAAACTATTATATGCCTATAATTTTTGTCCATGTTCACCTATATAGCCTTCCCCCTATATTGTTAACCTATTTCCAGGGATTCTGGTTTTTATCCCTTGAAGATATCTTTTAATAAATTGCATGTTTTACTGTTTTACTTTAAGAACTGTATTTAGTATAATTTATAAAAAGAT
>CAZUTD010000063.1:3275-7958 GCA_964623185.1 uncultured Clostridiaceae bacterium | reverse complement strand
TACAGGAAAAATTGATGCTGTTATAAAGGCACTTGAAAAAGTGGATGAATGTTTGGGAAGGGTTATAGAAAAGATATTGGAGAAGGGTGGCAAAGCCATAGTAACATCAGACCATGGAAATTCCGAGGAACTTATAGATAAAACAAGCGGAAATCCTGTTACAGCCCACACTACTAACCCGGTACCCTTAATATTGATTGGTCAAGGCCATGTTAGGCTAAGAAAAGGCGGGAAGCTTTGCGATATAGCGCCCACTATATTAGAAATCATGGGTTTAGAAAAACCCGTGGAAATGACGGGACTTAGTTTAATAATTTAATAGAAAAGATTTGGAAGGGAGAAAAAAACATGACAATTATTAATGATGTTTATGCAAGGGAAGTACTTGATTCCAGAGGTAATCCAACAATTGAGGTGGAAGTTTTTCTAGAAAGTGGTGTGATGGCTAGGAGTATTGTACCCTCCGGAGCATCTACTGGAGCCTTCGAGGCTGTCGAATTACGGGATGGTGAAAAAAACAGGTACCTTGGCAGGGGAGTTTTAAAAGCGGTTGATAATGTCAACAATATCATTGCCCCGGAAATTATTGGACTAGATGCTGTTAACCAAGTAGATATTGATGAAATTATGATTGAATTGGACGGAAGTAAAAACAAGGGGAAATTAGGTGCTAATGCTATATTAGCGGTATCTATGGCAGTAGCTAGGGCGGCCGCTGAAACTTTGGGTTTACCCCTATTTCAATATTTGGGTGGCGTAAATGCTAAACAACTCCCAATACCCATGATGAATATATTAAATGGTGGTGCCCATGCTGATAACAATGTAGATATTCAGGAATTTATGATTATGCCGGTAGGGGCTGAAAATTATAGCGAGGGTTTAAGAATGGGTGTGGAAATTTACCATAGCCTGAAGACTGTCCTTCAAAAGAAAGGTTTAGCTACAGGTGTTGGTGATGAGGGAGGTTTTGCCCCAAACCTTGAATCAAATGAAGAAGCCTTGCAGGTGATTATAGAAGCTGTTGAAGGGGCGGGTTATAAACCAGGCACAGATATCAAATTGGCCTTAGATGTGGCGGCAACAGAGTTTTACGATGATAAGAAAAAGGTATACAACTTAAAAGGTGAAGGCCTTAAAAAAACAGTTGAAGAGATGGTTCAATACTATGAAGAATTGATAGACAAATATCCGATCATATCCATAGAAGATGGACTAGCAGAGGATGATTGGGATGGTTGGAAACTGATGACAGAAAAACTAGGCAAGAAAATACAAATTGTTGGCGATGATTTATTTGTAACTAATACTGAAAGACTTAAAAAAGGTATTCAAACAAAAACAGCTAATTCAATTTTAATAAAACTTAATCAAATTGGGACAATCACTGAAACCCTGGATGCTATAGAAATGGCAAAACGAGCCGGATATACTGTAGTAATTTCACATCGGTCGGGGGAAAGTGAGGATGATATCATCGCAGATATAGCAGTAGCAGTAAATGCAGGACAAATTAAAACAGGTGCGCCAGCGAGAACCGACCGGGTAGCCAAATACAATCAGCTATTAAGAATTGAGGATATCTTGGGTTATACCGCACAATATAGGGGCCTAGAAGTTTTTTATAATCTAAATAAATAAGGGAAAAATTGTTTTTACATAGGTGGGATTTTACAAGGGTATAGAAACAAATAAAGTACCAATAATAGGAATAAGGGTGTATAAGGACCCTTATTTCCTATAAGCAATAATTGAGTTGATTTTGAATCATTGCTATGTTACAATATCTATGGTTATTACGAGCATGGGAGGTGTAAAGATAATGAAAAAAGTGCTTATGGTTTTACAATTAATTACCAGCATCGTGCTTATTGGGAGCATATTATTGCAATCAGGTAAGGATGCAGGGCTTTCCGGTTCCATTACAGGCGGGGCGGAACAATTATGGGGCAAACAAGGCAGAGGATATGAGGGAGTGTTAAATAAGGTTACGGGTATTAGTGCGGTTATATTTATCATTGTTGCTATATCCTTGGTTGCGTTGAACTAATTTTTTATTCATATATAATTAAGTAATATGACCCCTTCCTTCCATAGGTGGCGGGGGTTTCACTTATTTTTTCAAGGGAAATGTCTACCACCCAAGTTGGTGGTTAATAAACAGCTTGTATTGAAATAGATTTTGCCTGCTATATTACTTAAGGTTTTCATATATGTGGGTTTCTACTATACCGAAACTTACAGATAAGATTTTAACAATATACTTAAGCAAAAACTGAATAAAAGGAGGAACAAGTGAAAATGGATTTATTTATTTTAGCACCAATTGTAGGCCTGATTGCACTATTCTTTGCCTACACATTGGCTACCAAAATTAACAAAGTAGAGCCGGGTAACGAAAGAATGAAAGAAATATCTTCTTACATCCAAGAGGGGTCTATGGCATTTTTAACCCGACAATATAGGACCATGGTAATTTTTGTCGTTGTTTTAACTGTTATCTTGGCTATAGGGATTAATCCATTAACAGCATTATGTTTTGTGGTGGGTGCATTATTCTCCGCTTTAGCCGGATTCTTTGGTATGAAGGTAGCCACAAAAGCAAATGTAAGGACTGCTAATGCAGCAAGAGAAGGTGGAATGAACAGGGCTTTAAGCATTGCTTTTTCCGGTGGTGCTGTAATGGGTATGTCAGTTGTTGGTTTAGGGATATTAGGTGTTGGCGGACTATTTATATTTATCTCCGGTATGAAACCGGTAGCAGAAACAGCTGAGATTATTACAGGATTTGCCTTAGGTGCATCTTCTATAGCATTGTTTGGTCGGGTTGGGGGAGGAATTTACACCAAAGCTGCCGATGTGGGTGCGGACTTGGTTGGTAAGGTCGAAGCCGGTATACCGGAAGACGACCCAAGAAACCCTGCTGTTATAGCCGATAATGTTGGTGATAATGTTGGTGATGTGGCCGGTATGGGAGCGGACTTATTTGAATCCTATGTAGGATCTATTATTTCAGCCATAGCCTTGGGCTTAGTTGCTTATGGAATAAAGGGTGTATTGTTTCCATTATTATTATCCGCTGTTGGAATTGTTGCTTCAATTATAGGAACCTTTTTTGTTAAGGGTGATGAGGACTCAGATCCCCATAAAGCCCTAAAAATGGGTACATGGGTTAGTGGTGCAATAACAATTATTGTGGCCTATGTATTAAGCAAATACCTCTTAGGTGATTTAAAAGGATTCTTAGCCATTGTATCAGGTTTAATTGTTGGAATGCTTATAGGACAAATTACAGAAATCTATACATCTGCGGACTATGGCCATGTTAAGAAGATTGCGGAGCAATCAGAGACTGGACCCGCTACTACTATTATTAGTGGATTGGCAGTCGGGATGGCTTCCACAGGATGGCCAACCTTACTTATTTCTGCTGGTATATTAATCGCATTCGGTGTTGCGGGACTATATGGTATAGCTCTTGCAGCTGTGGGTATGCTTGCTACGGCAGGAATGACAATTGCAGTAGATGCTTATGGACCTATTGCTGATAATGCCGGTGGTATTGCAGAAATGTGTGATTTGCCAGAAGAAGTAAGAGATATAACAGATAAATTGGACTCAGTTGGTAATACTACTGCTGCCATAGGAAAAGGCTTTGCTATTGGCTCTGCTGCTCTAACAGCCTTGGCATTATTTGCTACATATACAGCCGCGGTAGGACTGGAGACTATCAATATAACCAGCCCAAGTGTTATTTCAGGGATGTTAATAGGTGCTATGTTGCCCTTCCTATTCTCTGCTATGACAATGGAGGCGGTTGGTAAGGCAGCTTTTGAAATGATTGAAGAAGTTAGAAGACAGTTTAAAGAAATACCAGGAATTATGGAAGGAAAGGCAACACCAGACTATGCTAATTGTGTAGACATTAGTACAAGTGCGGCTTTAAGAGAAATGGTTGTTCCAGGAATAATGGCAGTAGTAGTACCAGTATTAGTAGGATTATTACTAGGCTCAGAAGCCCTAGGCGGATTATTAGCAGGTGCCTTAGTTACAGGAGTTTTAATGGCTATATTTATGGCAAACTCTGGTGGAGCTTGGGACAATGCTAAGAAATATATAGAAGAAGGAAATCATGGTGGTAAAGGTGGAGAACCGCATAAGGCAGCAGTTGTAGGTGACACCGTAGGTGACCCATTTAAAGATACATCTGGACCATCCATTAATATACTAATAAAACTAATGACAATTGTAGCAGTTGTATTTGCTCCATTATTTAATAGGTTTGGTGGCTTACTGCTTAAGTTTTTTGAATAGGAATGACAAATCTTATAACCCCTTAATCCCTTAGATTAAGGGGTTATAGTTTTTAGGTATAAAACCAGGCAGGGCATTAAAAAGGGGGACGTCTATAAAATGATGACGGTTATAAAGGCATTTAATGGGTATGCCTATGGAATAAGGCTTTTTTTACTCTACCAATTTATAATTAATATAAGTGCTTTTTTCCTAATGGGCATTGATAAAATGAAAGCTAAAAAAGGACAATGGCGCATTAAAGAATTAACATTTGTAATTTTAGGACTAATGGGAGGAACAAGTGGCATTATATTAGCCATGATATTTTTTCATCACAAACAAAGTAAAATTAAATTTTATTACGGAATGCCCCTATTATATATTGTG
>CAZUTD010000063.1:1000-3265 GCA_964623185.1 uncultured Clostridiaceae bacterium | reverse complement strand
ACAATTACAAAATTAGGAATTTTTCATTATTTGTTAAAATAATATATTTAGTTTATTTATTTACTAATTAGCCCATAATAAAAATGATATATTTTATTTACTCCAAAGGGGGCATTGATTTACTTGTAAAAGTATTGAAAGATAAATAATATTAAAATTCACTAAACAGGGGAACAAAAACTTAGAGAGAGGAGGGTTTATACTTGACAATAAAAGAAAAGATTGTTGAATTTATGCGGACTTCTGCTTATAATCCAATGCTAGAAGAGGAATTGGCAAGAGAAATGGAAATTGATAAAAAACAAAGAAAAATATTCTCTAAACTTTTAGAAGAAATGGTAACTGAAGGCCTGATAATACAAACAAGAAAAAAGAGATATGGAGTACCCGAAAGAATGGGTCTAATCGTTGGAAGATTACAGGGACATAACAAGGGATTTGGCTTTGTAATATCGGACATAACTGATATAGAGGATGTATTTATACCTGCAAACTTTATGAACGGTGCTATGAACGAGGACCGAGTTGTAGCAAGAATTAATCAAAACACTACAAGTACTCGTAAGGCAGAGGGAGAAATAATTAAAATATTAAAACGGGCCAATAAGGAAATTGTGGGTACATATGAGGACAGTAGAAATTTTGGCTTTGTGATACCTGATGATAACAGGATAAATCTAGATGTCTATATTTCGAAGGCCGATAGGAATAAGGCAAACCATGGCGATAAGGTGGTATGCGAAATAATAGAGTGGCCAGACCAAAGGAGAAATCCGGAGGGAAAAATTATCGAGGTACTTGGACATGAGAAAGATGCGGGAACCGATATTTTAGCTATTATGAGAAAATTCAAATTGAATCCTGAGTTTCCAAATTCTGTTGAAGAAGAAATACAAGGCGTTCCCCAAGTGGTAGGGGACGATGACCAAGAAATATTAAGGAGACAGGATTTAAGGGACCTACAAATGATAACCATTGACGGAGCAGATGCAAAGGATTTAGACGATGCAATATCATTGGAAATCCTAGCTAATGGTAATTATAATCTGGGTGTCCATATTGCGGATGTGGCCCACTATGTGCGGGAAGGTTCAGAATTAGATAAGGAGGCCTTGGCCAGGGGAACTAGTGTCTACCTGGTGGACAGGGTTGTTCCCATGTTACCCAAGGAACTTTCAAATGGTATTTGTAGCTTAAATCCCAATCTTAATAGGTTGGCAATGTCCGTATTCATGGAGATTGATAAGTCTGGTAGGGTTATAAACCATCAAATAATGGAGAGTATCATAAATATTAATGAAAGAATGGTTTATGAGGATGTTTCAGATATATTGGAAAAAGAGGACCAGACCCTGATAGCCAGGTATCAATATTTGTTAGAAGACTTTAGAAATATGGAAAGGCTGTGCAAGTTATTAAGAAAGAGACGGGAGGATAGGGGGGCTATTGATTTTGACTTTGATGAGGCAAAAATAATATTAGACCAGGATGGAAGACCCCTAGATGTAGTAAAATATGAGCGTAGGATAGCAAACCGTATAATTGAGGAGTTTATGTTGGTATGCAATGAAACCATTGCAGAAAACTATTACTGGTTAAACATCCCGTTTGTGTACCGGGTCCATGAGGAACCTAGCATGGAACGCTTAGAAGAGTTTAACAAATTTATTTTTAATTTCGGTTATAGTTTAAAGGGTATCGCAAAGGAAGTACATCCCAAAACATTACAAGAACTACTGGATAAAATAAAAGGCGAAAAAGAGGAAACCCTAATCAGCACCTTGATGTTACGATCATTAAAAAAAGCAAAATATAATGCAAGCAACTCGGGTCATTTTGGCCTGGCGGCTAAGTACTACTGTCATTTCACTTCACCAATTAGAAGGTATCCTGATTTAGCCATACATCGGATTATAAAAATGACTTTGAATGGGAAAATAGATAAAAGGCATTTAGAAAAATTAAAATCTGCAGTAATATATATTGCGGACCAATCATCAATCCGAGAAAGTGTAGCAGATGAGGCAGAAAGAGAAACAGAAGATTTAAAGAAGGCCGAGTACATGGCCCAGCGAATTGGGGAAATATATGAGGGTATAATCTCAGGGGTAACATCCTTTGGGATTTTCGTAGAACTAGATAATACTATAGAAGGAATGGTAAGCTTAAGTTCAATTGTTGATGATTATTATATCTATGATAATGAAAAACATATCCTAATAGGAGAAAGAAAAAAGAGAACATTTAGGATAGGAGACCTTGTTA
>CAZUTD010000063.1:0-990 GCA_964623185.1 uncultured Clostridiaceae bacterium | reverse complement strand
CAAGTGGCCAAGGTTGATGTGCGCCAAAGGGAAATTGATTTCAACTTAGTAGATGAGGACTAGGACCATTTTTAGGGAGATCTTTAGGGGTCTCCTTTTTAGGGGAAAACAAGTTGACAGGATGCTGGGTTCGGGAATTGACACAAACCCTTATATTTGATATAATGATTTACTGGCACTCAGGTGTCTATATCTTATCAATAAAACAATAAAAGGGTGAAGGTAATGAGCAGGACTGGACGAAAAGTTTTGGCCACCAATAGAAAGGCAAGGCATGATTATTTTATTGAGGAAACTTACGAGGCTGGGATAGAATTAAAGGGTACAGAAGTCAAATCTATCCGATTAGGCAAAATAAACATTCGTGACGGTTACGCCAGGGTGGAAAACAGTGAGGTTTTTTTACACAATGTTCATATAAGCCCTTATGAACAAGGAAATATCTTTAATGTAGACCCACTTAGACCAAGACGCCTTTTACTTCATAAAAGGGAAATACGAAAATTGATAGGATATATACAGCAAAAAGGATATACCCTAATAGCCTTAAGTGCATATCTAAAAAATGGCAGGGTGAAAATTGAGTTAGGTGTTGCAAGAGGAAAAGCAGACTATGACAAACGACAGACCATTGCTAAAAGGGATGCGCAAAGGCGGATCCAACAAGAATTAAGAGAAAGACAAAAACAGTAATAAGCTATAATTGATTGTAATAATTAAATATATGGGGGCGTACTGGTTTCGACGGGGATTTGGAGCCATGAGTAGCGAGCCGTGTTTTGCTTAGTGACACGCCAAAAACTGAGCATTAAAGATAAACGCAAACGATAATTTCGTTTTAGCAGCTTAGTAAAGTTGCTCATTTCTACCGGGTAACCCGCAGCCTGGATAGAAATGTCATCTTAGCGGGGAACTTCTTAAGGGGTGCCTTGACCTTAAGTTGTATAACTAGGGCTGGTCGAATCCATACTCTGTTGTTGGAGGATGGAG
>CAZUTD010000062.1:7522-8072 GCA_964623185.1 uncultured Clostridiaceae bacterium | reverse complement strand
TTTCGGGCATAGGGTGCATCAAAATTATTGCTCCATTATGATCTGGTTTATCCAATACTCTCTTTAGAATAATGTCCTTTGTACTACCCTGTTTCCAATCTATAGTATCTATAGTCCATAGTATCGTTTTGTATCCCAGCTCACTGGCCGCTTGTAAAGTATTATTATTATAAGCCCCTGAAGGAGGAGCGAATAAAATAGGTTTTACTCCTGTTTGTTTAAGAATTATTTCCTCAGCTTTTTCTATCTGGGATTTGTTTTCTTCAAATGATAATGTACCATAGTCTAGATGTTGGTTACCATGACTTCCAATCTCGTGTCCCTCTTTAATAATTGTATCAAAAATTTCAGGGAATAATTTTGCCCACCTACCTGTTACAAAGAATGTAATTTTTGTATCCTTTTCTTTCAATATATTTAATATATCTTCTATAACCTCATTCCCCCAATCAACATTGCATGCAAAGGCAGTATAGCCACTACTGGGATTTCCCCTGTTAATTGGTTTCATAAATATGTCATAATTCAGTGTTTGTTTTGTTGTATTGTT
>CAZUTD010000062.1:3123-7512 GCA_964623185.1 uncultured Clostridiaceae bacterium | reverse complement strand
ACCACCAGTAATCATTATTATTATGAACAATATGGCAATTACAATTTTTTTTAAAAACCTTTTATTAATTAGAATAAGCATTTATCCATCTCCCCCATAAAGAATGAATTTGATAATATACTATTCCAAATATTATAGCTTATTCCCTTATTATAATAATATTTTTAAATAAATACTAAAAGAGCATAAATCCATTCGCATTTATGCCCTTATAACATTTATTCTTTTCTATTGTTTTGGTGTTTAGCTTCCCTTGTTTTGGGCTTAGCTATCAGGGCTTTGTGCGATAAATTTATTTTACCCTGCTGGTCTATCTCCATTACTTTAACATCAATCTCCTGGCCAACTGATACAACATCTTCCACCTTATTTACCCTCTCATGGGCTAGATTTGAGATATGTATTAGCCCCTCCTTACCGGGAAGTATTTCCACAAAAGCACCGAAATTCATTATTTTAACAACTTTTGCCTTATAAACTTCCCCCACCTCGGGGTCTTTAACAATAGTTTCAATTGTTTCTACAGCCTTTTCGCCCCATTCCTTGCTATCTGCAGCAATATATATTGTTCCATCATTCTCGATGTCTATTTTTACACCTGTTTCATCTATAATCTTGTTTATAGTTTTTCCACCTGTACCTATTACATCCCTAATTTTATCAGGATCAATTTTCATTGTAAAAATTCTTGGTGCATATGGTGATAACTCTGGTCGCGGTGTATCAATAGTTTCCTTCATTTTATCCATAATATGCAATCTTCCAACCCTAGCTTGTTCCAATGCCCTTTGCATAATTTCATTATCAATCCCACGAATCTTAATATCCATTTGCATTGCTGTAATGCCCTTTTCAGTACCTGCAATTTTGAAATCCATGTCTCCCAAGAAATCTTCCATACCTAATATATCAGATAAAATAGCGACCTCATCACCCTCTTTTACTAACCCCATCGCTATACCAGCAACCATATTTTTAATTGGTACACCAGCATCTAATAATGATAGAGTGCTACCGCAAACACTCGCCATTGAGGAAGAGCCATTCGAACTTAATACTTCTGATACTAGACGTATTGTATAAGGAAAATCATCCTTGGATGGTATCATGGGTTCCAAAGCTCTTTCAGCTAAAGCACCATGCCCTATTTCCCGTCTTCCGGGTCCCCTTAAAAACCTCACCTCTCCAGTACTATAAGGTGGAAAATTGTAATGATGCATATACCTTTTTGATTCCTCTTCGCCCAAACCATCTAGTATCTGTACCTCACCCAATGCTCCAAGTGTTGCAACATTAAGAACCTGTGTCTGTCCCCTGGTAAACAATCCAGAACCATGGGCCCTAGGCAACAATCCTACCTCAGAACTTATAGGCCTAATTTCATCTAATTCCCTATCATCTGGCCTTTTTCCCTCATTAATAATCATTCCTCTAAATTCTTCCTGGATTATTTTATCTAGGAGAGCCTTAATAGACAATAAATTGTCTTCATATTTTTCGTTAAAAATTTCTAATGTTTCTGTTTTAACATTATCAACTTTTTCAGTTCTCTCCATTTTGTCAATAGTTTTAATTGCCTTTGTTATTTTTTCAGTTGCATATTCTCTAATTTCTTTTTCCAAATTATCATCTGTTGCGGGCACAATAACCTCCCTTTTAACAGAACCAACCTTTTCAGCTATATCTTCAATAAAAGCAACAATTTTCTTTATTTCCCCATGACCTAGTTCAATTGCATCCAAAATTTGCTGTTCACTTAATTCATTAGCACCCGCTTCTAACATCATAACTGCATCCTTTGTACCTGCCAAAATCAAATCCAAATCACTTTTCTCTCTCTCATCGCTATTGGGATTTATTATAAAATTGTTGTCTATCATACCAACCCTTACGGCACCGATTGGCCCATAAAAAGGAATATCAGATATGCATAGCGCAATGGACGAACCTATCATAGCCACAACATCTGAGGAATAATCGGGATCAGATGATAGTACAGTTGCTATGACTTGAACCTCATTCCTATATCCCTCCGGAAATAGGGGTCTAATCGGCCTATCGATTAATCTGGAAGTCAATATCGCTTTTTCGGTCGGTCTACCCTCCCTTTTAATGAAACCTCCCGGTATTTTTCCAGCAGCATATAGTCTCTCTTCATAATCAACACTTAATGGGAAAAAATCTATGCCTTCTTTAGGTTCTTTTGAGGCACAAGCGTTCACCATAACTGTAGTACCTCCGTAATTTAGCACACATGAACCATTGGATAATTGAGCCATTTTACCAATTTCTACTTCCAATAACTTGCCCGCAATTTCAACTTTAAAAATACTTAACATTAACTTTTTCATCCTCCTTTCAAAATAATTCTTACATTATATTGTTCTTTATTCGAAATATAAATTCTAAGGTGTATGTTTAAAAAATTACCTGTTATGTAGTATAGCTTGTCTATTAATCAAAACTAGTTAATAATGTTGCAGTTTCTTACTTAAACTATTTCCGAATTCCCATTGGTTATAAACAATAGAGCGGGAACCCCCGCTCTACATTATTTTCTTAGTCCCAATTTTTCTATTAACTCTCTATACCTTTCAATATCCTTATCCTTAATATAGTTAAGTAGATTTCTTCTTTTCCCAACCATTTTCAAAAGACCTCTTCTCGAGTGATGATCCTTTTTATGAGTCTTTAAATGTTCATTTAAGTGATTAATTCTCTCTGTTAATAAGGCTATTTGAACCTCTGGTGATCCAGTATCACTTTCATGTGTCTTATATGTCTTAATAATGGTTTGTTTTTTTTCTTTTTCCATAACATATTCACCTCCTTGTTTGATAACCCCTAATTCCAAGTAAATGTTGGTGAGTCAAATTACCGAGAATAGGTTTGTTTGATAGCATACTTATTTTAGCACATTTAGATTTGATTGTAAATGTTTTTTTATATCTTTAACATCTATACTAATTTGAGATATCAATTCTTTTGCTGATGCAAATTTTATTTCATTTCTTATTTTTTCAATGAAATATAATTTTATAACCTTTCCATAAATATTATCATTGTAGTCCATGATAAAGGTCTCGATGGATTCATCATGAGAACCAAATGTTGGTTTTGTACCAATAGAAGTTCCCCCCATATGCATCCTACCATCTATCTCCACCATGGTTGCATACACCCCAGGCCCAGGGATAACCTGTAATGGATCAATTTCAATATTAGCTGTTGGATAACCTAGATCCCTACCCCTAGCATGTCCGGTAATAATCCTACCTTGTAACAAAAAATATCTACCTAACAACTCATTTGTTTTCTGTATATTACCGTCCATCAAATATCTTTTTATGTTTGAAGAACTAACTTTTTGATTGTCCAACATTACTGCATCCAATACAGTAATGCAAAATCCATAAATTTTTCCTAGTTCCTCCAACAATGATATATCTCCTTGTGCATTATATCCAAATCTATAATCAAACCCAACTATTAATTCTTTGCAATTAAATACTTTAACAAGAATGTTTTCGACAAATTCTTGAGGCTTTAAACGCATTAGTTTCTCATTAAATTCATCTAAAAAAAGCATGTTGATACCTAAATTTTTAAAAATTGTTTTTTTAACTTTTAAATTTGTAATATATTGTACTTGTGTTATGTTAGAAATAATTGGAATAGTATGGTTTCTAAAAGTATAGACACAGGATTGTATTTTTCTATTCCTGCTTTTATCAAGTAATGTCCTAATTAACTCTTGATGTCCAAGATGCACGCCGTCAAAATTCCCTAGAGCGACTGCTCTTTCATAATTGGGATTCACCTGATTATATTCCCGTATTACCTCCATAAATATTCTCCTTTATGCAAAAAGCTTCGAAAATTTGATATGTAATTTCCCATCATTCTCCCTGATTATACCAATACCAATAAAATTATCTTTTAAATATATCCGGATTATATCACCTATTGCGCTCGGCGGTGGGACCTCGTCAATGGGAATTTGATTGCCATTATATGCTGCCCTTTCATATATAGGATTGATACTAACCCTAGGCATGTATTCCAATGGAAAATCCATGGGTTTAAGGTTAATTTCAATATCTCCTATATCATCCATGGAATTTAGTTCTTCCAGCGTTACTGCCGATAATATATCAAATCTGCCTGCAGATGTCCTTAATAAAAAAGACATAACAGCCCCACAACCCAATTTTTCCCCAATATCATGGCATAGAGTCCTTACATAAGTACCCTTGGAGCACAATATATCAAATAAAATAATACCATGGTCATTTTTTATTATTTCTATCTTGTAAATTGTAAATTGCCTTGTAATCATATTGCTTTTCCTCTCTATTTTTAAATTGAGTGAGGTTATTGTAGCGCATT
>CAZUTD010000062.1:0-3113 GCA_964623185.1 uncultured Clostridiaceae bacterium | reverse complement strand
CCATGGTATTATTTTATTTGATATATTGTAACTCTTCTTGACTTTCTTTTAACCTCAATACCTTCCCTAGCCAACTGATATAATTTTTTCCCCTTTACTTTTAAAGCTGAATACATCGGGGGTACCTGATCATATTCCCCAACAAAGCTTAAGAGTGCCTGTTCAACTTCTTTGCTAGACACGGTTACCTCCCTTTGATTCGTTATAGTACCGTAAGCATCTTGGGTATCTGTTGTGATTCCTAATTTCATCTCCACACGATACTGCTTATCATTTTCCAATAAGTATTCAGATACCCTTGTGGCCTGCCCAATACAAATTGGTAACACGCCTGCGGCATTTGGATCCAATGTACCTGTATGACCAACTCTTTTAATACCTGTTTTTTTTCTTACTAGTGACACCATATCATGGGAAGTCATTCCCGGTGGTTTTATAATATTTAGTATTCCCTTCAAATTTACCCATCACCAACCTAAAGTTTCATTTACCTGCCTTATAACCTTACTATAAACTTCCTTTAAATTCCCTTTTACTACGGCACCCGATGCTTTTTTATGACCGCCACCCTGGAATTTTTGAGCTAACTTGCTTACATCCACCCTATCCTTAGATCTAAACCCCACTTTAACAAGGTTCTCATCCATCTCATTAAATAACACCGCAACTTCAATTCCTTCTATATCCCTTGCATAATTAATTATTCCATCTACATCACTAGGATTCAATTTGTATTTTTTTAGATCATCCATAAGAATAGTGAGAATGGCTATCTTCCCATTATCACTTATTTCAATTTTGTTTAAAACATGTCCTAAAAATTTAATAAAATTCGGATCTTTATTCTGGTAAAGATTAAAGGCAATTTTATTTATATTTACACCACATGCCAGTAATTTGGCAACAATTTTATGGGTCTTTGGCGTGGTATTATCATATATAAAATTACCTGTATCTGTAACAATACCTGTATATAAACATGTAGCAATGGAATCATCTACAGATATACCTATATCATTTAACAATGCAAATATAATTTCACAAGTGGAGGAAGCATCAAAATCAATTATATTAATATCACCAAAATTTGTATTAGTAATATGATGATCAATATTGACAATTTTATGAGTATTATTTAGTATTATATCGCTATACCCCAACCGTTCGGTATCTCCACAATCCAATACAAAACAAAAATCAGTATATTGATTGGTCTCCATATTATAAGTTTGAATTTCATTGATTCCTGGTAGAAAACAATATTTTTTAGGGATTTGATCGTTAAAGTACATATGCACATTATCACATATTTTTTTCAAAGCTAAACCTAATGCAAGGGTTGAGCCTATGCTATCCCCATCTGGCCTTATATGAGATATAATTGAGACGGTATCAGTTTTCTTAATTTGAAATGGAGGTTTACTATGTGTCCTTTCCATTAATTTCATCCCTTTGCATAGGTGGTTTGTTTTGTTCCTCTTCCCTCACTTTAGATATTTTGTTATACATATCAATTCCCTTTTCAATAGACTCATCTAATTTAAAAATAATTTCCGGAGTGTGTCGGGTTTTAATTTGTTGACCAATTTTTCGTCGTACATAGCCTGCCGATTTTTCCAGAGCCTTTATCGTATTTTCCTTTTCATTTTTATCACCTAGAACGCTTATATATACCGTTGCATAACTTAAATCTCTTGTAACATCAACCATTACCACGCTTGATAAGGGTGAAATATCTGGATTTCTTAAATCATTTCTAATAATACTACTAACGGCTTTTTTCATCTCTTCATTTAATCTATTTACCCTAGGATAAGCCAAATCTTCCTCATCCTTTCATATTTTATCTTTTTATTTCTTCCATATGGTATGCTTCAAAAATATCTCCCTCTTTAACATCATTGAAATTATCTATACCAATACCACATTCATATCCAGTGGTTACTTCTCTCGCATCATCCTTAAATCTTTTCAAGGAGCTAATAAAACCTTCATGTATAACAATACCATCTCTAACAAGTCTAATCTTTGCATTTCTTAGTATTTTACCTTCCACAACATAGCAACCTGCAATCACACCCACACCCGGGACTTTGAAAGTAGCTCTAACCTCTGCCTTTCCTAATTCAGCTTCTCTGAATTCTGGATCAAGCAAACCTTCAATAGCTGCCTCAATATCCTCTAATGCTTTATAAATAGCCCTATAAGTCCTTATATCAACCTTCTCCTCTTTCGCTATAAAGGTTGCACTAGAAGTGGGTCTAACATTAAATCCAATGATTATAGCATTTGAAGCCGATGCTAACATGACATCTGATTCAGTTATTGCACCAACCCCACCGTGTATAATACTTATGGATACCTTGTCTGTATGTAGCTTTTCAACTGACTGCTTTACTGCCTCTACGGAGCCCTGGACATCCGCTTTTATAATTATATTCAGTTCCTTAATGGCACCTTCTTGGACCTGATTAAAAAGGGCATCCAAGGAAACTCTTTGGCTTCGTTTTAATTGATCTTCTTTAATTTTATCAATGCGCTTGGCGGCAATATTTTTAGCTGTTTTGTCATCCTTAACTACAACCATTTGATCTCCTGCTTCGGGGACAGCCGATAAGCCCGTAATCTCAACAGCTGTAGAAGGAAGTGCTTGTTTCACACGTTTTCCCTTGTCATTTACCATTGCCCTAACTTTTCCATAAGTCAATCCAATTACAACTGAATCTCCAATCTTCAATGTTCCATTTTGAATAAGCACAGTTGCAACCGGACCTCTACCTTTATCTAATTCTGCCTCTACTACAATGCCTATAGCCTTGCGATTTGGATTTGCCTTTAACTCCTCCATCTCAGCAACCAATAATATCATTTCCAATAAACTGTCCATATTTGTTCCCTGCAAAGCTGATACAGGTACACTTATTACATCGCCACCCCATTCTTCGATTAACACACCGTGGTCAGCTAGTTCTTGCTTTACTCTATCAGGATTAGCACTTGGTTTATCAATTTTATTTATTGCAACGATAATTGGCACTTTCGCAGCCTTTGCATGGTTAATGGCCTCTATAGTCTGTGGCATAACCCCGTCATCAGCTGCCACAACTAATATG
>CAZUTD010000061.1:0-8173 GCA_964623185.1 uncultured Clostridiaceae bacterium | reverse complement strand
CCATCTAACTGAAATTATCAAAAGGCATGCTTTTGAGCTTCTGGGAAGACAGGATGTTAAAAAATTAGTTGATAATGTAAAAGAAAACCATCCTGTTCTTGTAGATGAATTAATACCAAATTTGTTAGGTCTAGGTGATATACAAAAAGTATTAGGCAATTTATTAAAGGAAGGAATTTCAATTAGAAACATGGTAACTATCTTGGAAACTTTAGCGGATTATTCTGGTATTACTAGGGATACTGATATGCTAACAGAGTATGTTAGACAAGCTTTGGGCAGGGCTATAACTAAACAATTTATCACCACACAACCCGCCAGAGTTATAACAATCGCAAAGGATCTTGAACAAAAAATCATGGATTCTTTACAACAAACAGACAATGGAACCTATATTTCTATGGATCCAGATTTAATGCAAAATATTATCAATAATCTTTCGCAGCAATTACAAAAATTGCTTACCCTTGGTGAGCAGCCAATTGTTATAACTGCCCCCATAGTAAGGTTATATTTTAAGAGATTATCTGAGCAACTTACTTCAGAATTAATTGTATTATCTTATAATGAGGTAGACCCTTCAGTAGAAATTCAATCAATAGGGACGGTGAGAATATAAATGAAAGTTAAAAAGTTTTTTGCCAGCAACAATTATGAAGCACTAAATATGGTGAAAAATGAAATGGGATCCGATGCTGTGATAATATATCAAAAAAAGGTGAAGCCAAAAGGATTTTTTGGTTTGTTTAAGAAACCAATCATTGAAGTAGTTGCCGCTAAAGAAGATAGGATGATCCATAGGCTAGAAAAACCAGCAGATAGGCAGGATGACTTGCCAACTATCGAAATCCTGCAAAAAAAAGTGGAAGAAAGCAAAAGAAAATCCTTATCGTCGACCAAAATCGACGCTGAGGTTAACGAAATTAAAAATATGTTAAACACAGTTTTAGAAAAGATTAATCAACAGCAATTACCCGACATAATAAAATCTATTGATAATGAGGCAGTATTAAATCTATACAATACTTTAAAAAAACAAGGATTAGAGGAGGCTTTAATAGAAGAGATAATAAGTAGATATATTGCCTTCCAAAATACAAAACCAACTTTGGTTCAGGATGATGATTGGCTAAAGTTAGAAATTAAAAAAATAATTCACAAATATATAGTGTTGCATAATAGAGCCTATGATGCCAAGATGTTGTTTTTCATAGGGCCGACGGGGGTTGGCAAAACCACAACAATTGCTAAGTTAGCAGCACAATATACATTAAATGAAGGCAAGTCCGTTGGATTGATTAGTGCGGATACTTACAGAATAGCTGCCGTTGAACAGCTAAAAACATATAGTGATATATTAAATATACCCTTGGAGGTTATATACCATTCATCGGAAATACATCCAGCTGCCAATAGGTTAAGCGGAAAAGACATTATAATGGTTGATACTGCTGGTAGAAGTCATAAAGATAAAAAACAAATGGGAGAATTGAAAGATTTACTAGATGAAATCAAGGAAAAGGAAATTTATTTAGTTTTGAGTTGCACATCAAAACATAGTGATATAAATGAAATAATTAAAACCTACGAGTTTATAGATAATTATAATATTATTTTTACTAAGATAGATGAAGCATCCAGTTTTGGAACTATTTTGAACACAGCAAAAAAGACAAAACAGCCGCTCACATATATAACAACGGGGCAAAGTGTGCCAGATGACATTGAAACAGTAGATATTGATAAAATTGTAAACCTTTTAATGAAGGAGGCTTTACAATAATGGATCAAGCTGCCAAGTTAAGAGAATTAATTACAGATAAGGGATCGATTAATAGCCATATGGAGCCAATACAACAGGCTGGGGCAAGAAATGCCAGGGTGATATGTGTCACCAGTGGCAAGGGAGGAGTAGGCAAAACAAACTTCACTGCGAACTTGGCTATTGCTTTGAGCAAACAGGGGAAAAAAATTGTTATAATTGATGCCGATTTAGGATTAGCCAATATAGATGTGTTGTTAGGTGTTATACCAACTTATAGCCTATTGGATGTGGTAAACAGTAACAAGGATATTACCGAGGTAATGTGTAAGGGGCCAAATGGGTTGCAAATTATTTCCGGTGGTTCTGGTATACTTGACTTAGTCGATATGTTAGATAAGGATTTAGATACCTTGCTTAATGAGTTCAACAAATTATATGATCTTGCGGATATCATCTTAATTGATACAGGTGCGGGTTTAACAAAGTCTGTTTTATCTTTTGCTTGTGCATCTGATGAAGTCATTATAATAACAACACCTGAACCGACTTCATTAACTGATGCTTACGCTATGATAAAAACACTATGGCTTCGTCAAAAAGATAAAAAAATAAATATAGTAATAAATCGTGTTGAAAATGTTAAAGAAGGTAAAATTGCCTTTGAAAAGTTAGAAAAAGTATGTAGTAAATTTTTAGATATTAAAATTCATAGATTGGGGTTTATGACCAATGATATCAATGTTGGTAGGGCGGTAAAACGTCAAAAACCATTTATAATAGAGTATCCAAATATAGGGGTAAGTAAAAGCATAGGTTTGATGGCCTTAAAGCTAACCAATGATAGCACTGGGGAGGAAAAAGACCCCATTAAATCGTCTGGGTTTATTAGTAAATTTATAAAAATGTTTAGACAGGAGAGAGATTGACATGGACCTTTTTAAGGAGCTTGAAATAGGGGACAGGATAGAAGTTATACCAACAAGATTAAGGCAAAAAAAAACTTCCCAACCTATAGTAAGCCAAATAGTAGATATGCACAATAATAAACTTACAATCTCGGGGCCCATAAGGCAGGGGATAAGTTACCAACTGCATTTAGGACAGCAAATTAATATAATTATATACCATCAAAAGGGAGTATTTAGTTTTGCCGGAGAAGTTGAAAAAAAAATAGATGCAAGGTTACCACAATACATAATTAATCCTTTAGGTTTACCCATAAGGATACAACGAAGATTATATTTTAGACTTGAAATATTGACTAAGGTATTAATAAGAAATTTAAATAAAACTATGCAGTTAAATGGCCACACAAAAGATATTAGTGGAGGTGGGATGAAATTAGTCACCAAAAATTATTTAGAACCGAAACAAAAAGTTGAATGTATTATTTCACTTGATGATAATGATGTGGTTACAATCTTGGGAGAAATAGTAAGAGTTGAGAGAAACTTTGAAACAAATGAGTATGAAATGGTTATTGAATTTGTTGATGTTACAGACAATAACACTAATAAAATTGTAGCTTTCATTTTCAAAAAACAATTGGAATTAAGACAAAAAGGATTGATGTAGCGTGTTAAAACATGGTGAGACAATAAAGGTAGTTGTAGTAGATGATTCTCCTTTCATGAGAAAGATTTTAAGTGATATTTTAAATAGTGATTCTCAGTTGGAGGTTATAGGAAGTGCCAGGAATGGTAAAGAGGCAATTGAAACAATAAAAACCCTAAAGCCTGATATTTTAACCCTTGATATTGAAATGCCTATAATGGATGGACTAGAAGCACTAAAGATAATTATGGAGAATCATCCAATGCCAATTGTAATGCTGAGTGCTAGGACATATGAGGGTGGAAAATCTACAATGACAGCTTTGGAATTGGGTGCAATCGATTTCATTCAAAAACCTTCAAATATTTTTAGCACCAAGGCCGATGCACTTAAAAATGAAATTATTGACAAAATTAAAGGAGCATATAAGGCAAAAATATTTGATAGTAGGAAGAAGGTGGCAAAGACTTCAGTTGCTATACCATCACCAAGGAAATCTGAAATTATAAGGGCTGTTGGTAGGGGGAAACATCCAATCACGCAAAACATTATTGCTATTGGCACATCTACGGGTGGGCCTCGGGCCTTACAAAATATCATTCCCTTGATACCAGAACATTTTCCCGCAAGTGTTTTGATTGTACAGCATATGCCGGAAGGTTTTACAAAGTCCTTAGCAGAGCGACTTGATAGCATATCTTCTATAAGGGTGAAGGAGGCCGAAGACTCGGAGGAAATGCGCCCGGGTCATGCATATATCGCACCGGGAAACTTCCATTTGGAAGTTAAAGAGGGGAAACTTAACAAATTTACCCTTCACCTATCACAAAAACCGGCTGTTTCGGGACATAGACCATCGGCGGATGTTATGTTTAAATCCCTATCCAATTTAAAAAGTCCCGGCATAAACATTTTAGGTGTTATTATGACGGGCATGGGTTCTGATGGTACAAAGGGTTTGATAGAATTAAAGAACAAAACCTTTGCTCACATCATTGCACAAGACGAAGAAAGCTGTGTTGTCTATGGAATGCCAAAAAGTGCTGTTAGTGCGGGTGTTGTTGATGAGATAGTTTCTTTGGAAAAAATAATTAGTATTATAGTAAATAGAGTGGAGGTATTGTAATATGGATATGAGTCAGTATTCAGGCATATTTATGGAAGAATCAAAGGAACATTTGCAAAACATGAATGATATTTTAATGCAACTGGAACATTCCCCTGAAAACATAGGTTTATTGAATGAAATTTTTAGAATTGCGCATACATTAAAGGGTATGGCGGCTACTATGGGATTCAATAACATTACAAATTTAACTCATGAAATGGAAAATATTTTGGATGATGTTAGAAATAGCAAAATACATATTACTGCCGAAGTTATAGATATATTATTTGAATGCTTTGATGAACTAGAAAGATATGTAGATCAGATAGAAAGGCATAATTCTGAGGGGGAATTTACTTCTGCTTTGCTAATTAAAAGACTACAATCACTAAAAGATGACAATGAAAACATCGATGTTAATGTGGGTCATTTGGGAAATTCGGGAAATATAGAAGGAACAGATATCACATTAAATTATTATGCAGATAATATTGTACGAAAAGCTATCAGCGATGGGTTTAAATCGTTTTTGATTAGGGTTGTACTAGATCAAAAATGCATGTTGAAATCTGCAAGAGCTTATATTGTAATTAATACACTTGAAAAAATAGCAGAAATAATTCAATCGATACCCAGTATTGAGGATATAGAGGATGAAAAATTTGAATACTCATTTGAACTTATTGTTGTATCCAAGTGTGACGAAAACTATATAAAAAAGGAACTAATTAGCATTTCAGAAATTGAATCTATTGAAATAATCGATTTAAACAAAAACAAATATAATGTTGAAAACTTGGAACAAGATGGAAAGGGTTTTGAAAAGGTTGGGAAAGAACAAGAAGACCTGGTAAGTGGCCCTATCCATGATAAAAGAACTGATGAAACAAGCTATAGAAGGTCTAAGATAGGTAAAACTGTAAGGGTAGATATTAATAGGTTAGATACTCTTATGAATCTAGTTAGTGAACTGATAATTATTAAAACTAGGCTAGAAGACATTCATGATACTGAAACACAAAGGATGAATGAAACAACAGAGCACCTTGAAAGAATTACTACGAGTTTGCACGATGCAGTTATGAAGGTTAGGATGGTACCCATAGAAAGGGTATTTAATCGATTCCCAAGAATGGTCAGAGATCTATCAAGAGAATTGAATAAAGAAATTCTGCTAGAAATGACAGGTGAGGATACAGAAGTTGATAGAACTGTAATAGATGAAATTGGTGATCCGTTAATTCATTTAATAAGAAATTCTATTGACCATGGCATTGAAGATATTAATGCCAGGTTATTAGCTGACAAACTGAAAGAAGGGGTTGTAAAATTATCTGCTTATCCAGATGGCAATAGTGTAGTCATCGAGGTGGAGGATGATGGAAAAGGCATTGATATCGAAAAAGTTAAAGAAAAGGCAATTGATAAAAATCTAATTACATTACAGCAAAGTCAGTTGATGGAAGATAATGAAATAATACAACTTCTTTTTAATCCAGGTTTTAGCACCGTAAAGGAAGTGTCTGATTTATCAGGCCGTGGCGTAGGTTTAGATGTGGTAAAAACCAAAATAGAAGCATTAGGAGGAACTGTAGAGGTAACTTCTGAAAAAAATGTGGGTAGTAAATTTACAATTAGATTGCCTTTAACATTAGCTATAATACAAGCATTATTGGTAGTAACTGGTGAAGAAAGATATGCAATTCCATTAAACAACATTCAAGAGATTACAACTATTCAATCAAGTGATATACGAA
Organism: uncultured Clostridiaceae bacterium; assembly: GCA_964623185.1. Taxonomy (GTDB): domain Bacteria; phylum Bacillota; class Clostridia; order Peptostreptococcales; family Natronincolaceae; genus CAYMGQ01. The sequence goes on along the minus strand of CAZUTD010000061.1, from coordinate 1,989 downwards.
AAGTGCAGGAGAATGAAGTGGTATTATTCAGGAATGCAACATTACCAATATTAAGACTTTCAAAACTATTAATGGTCCCAAATTATACCGAAAATAGAGAAGAGTATACAATTGTTATTGTTAAAAGGGGAGATAGGACTGCGGGAATTGTAGTTGATGATTTAATTGGCCAACAGGAAATTGTTATAAAATCGTTAGGTAAATTACTTTATAATATCAAAGGGATTGCTGGTGCTACAATTCTAGGAAATGGCTCCATTGCATTAATATTAGATACAAATTCATTTTTTTAAAGGGGGGTGGTAAGATTGGAGAATAACTTAGAAAATATAAGTGGATTAAATCAATATGTTATCTTTAAACTGGATCAAGAGTATTATGGTATAGATATTAGTTTTGTCGAAACAATAGAAAAAGTTACGGAGATTACCCGGCTCCCAAATGTTGCCCACTACATGAAGGGTGTGATCAATTTAAGGGGTGAGGTAATTCCGGTAATAGATTCAAGAATAAGATTCAAAATGCAGGAAAAGGACCTAACTGATGAATCAAGAATAATTATATTAACAATAGAAGATATTATTTTTGGTTTGTTAACGGACAGTTCTTCTGAGGTATTAACAATAGAAAATGAAGATATTGACAATACTAATAGTTTGATTAATTATTCAGAGGAAGATTGCATTAAGGGAATTGGGAAAGATGGAGACCGGATGATTTTAATTTTGGATGTTAAAAAAATACTTAATCATGATAACTAAGGGCCACATAAGGGAGTGTTTTTAAATGCTTAATGCAGAAGATTTAAATAGCATGCATATTGATGTGTTAAGGGAAATTGGAAATATTGGTGCTGGAAATGCTGCTACCGCTTTGGCAACAATGGTTGGAAAAAAAATTGATATGGAAGTTCCAATAGTAAAAATTTTAGATTATGGTGATGTTGCTGGCATATTGGGGGGAGAAGAAAATGTTGTAGCAGGTGTATATTTTGATGTGAGTGGAGACATTACCGGAAATATATTGTTTTTGCTTGATGCATCGTCCTCAAAGGTATTAACAGGGATGCTGATGGGAAGAGAAGATTATCTAAAAGAGCTGGATGAAATGGATCGGTCGGCATTACAGGAGATGGGAAATATTTTATCAGGCTCCTACATGTCATCATTATCTGCACTTACGGGTCTAAACCTGATACTGTCTGTTCCTTCCCTTTGTATTGATATGGCTGGGGCTATATTGAGCGTCCCCGCAATCCAATTCGGATATGTCAGTGATAAGGTACTGCTTATACAAACGGAATTAAAGGATGGCAATGATTTGGTAAAGGCAAATTTTTTCCTAGCGCCAGATGCAGAAACCTTTGGAATTCTATTAAATAGTCTAGGAGTGTATGGTTAAGATGCAGGATATAATAAAGGTTGGCATGGCTGACTTAAAAATAGCTAAATTTCCCAGGATATTAACAACTCTTGGCCTTGGTTCTTGCGTGGGCATAGCATTATATGATGTAAATGCCAAAGTGGCTGGTTTAGCACATATCATGTTACCCAATAGCAAACAAATTAAAAACAATGTTAATAAGGCAAAATTTGCTGATACGGGGATAAATTTGTTGCTGGAGGAAATGATTAGGGCTGGGGCTAGCAAAAGTAGGATTGTTGCTAAAATTGCAGGAGGGGCACAGATGTTTTCTTTTAGTGGGAATAATGATGTTATGAAAATTGGATTTAGGAATACACAAGCTACGAAAGAAATATTAAATGAACTTCGGATTCCTATCATCGCGGAGGATACGGGTGGTACTTATGGTAGAACTATCGAAGTTTATTCAGATACAGGTGGCTTGTTAGTAAAAACGATTGGGCATGGTATTAAGGAAATTTAAGGATTATAAAGCCAGGAGGTCTTCATATGGGACATCAAAACCTATGGCAAAAATATAAAACGAAGAATGACCAAGAAGCAAAGAATCAACTAATAGAAAAA